>NZ_JBCLVH010000066.1:0-614 GCF_039548255.1 Lentibacillus songyuanensis | reverse complement strand
TCTGGATAGTTACGCATTACCAACGTGTTGACAAACATTCCTGTCATCGATTGGACGTCTGGATGTGGTCTTCCAGCTACAGGTGTCCCAACCAAAATATCGGATTGATTGGTATATTTGTGCAATAAAATATTGTACGCAGAGAGCAAAAGCATATACAGGGTTGTTCCTGTTTCGGAAGCCAATTGTTTAAGCGATCGGGTTATTTTTTCATCCAACACGAACGCTAGATGGCTTCCTTCAAAGCTTTGCATATCTGGCCGCGGATAATCTGTAGGCAATTCTAAAACCGGAACAGAATCCGAGAAGACGTTTAACCAATAATTCTCTTGTTGTTCAAATCCTTCAGATTGTATCCACTGGTCTTCCCATACTGCAAAGTCTTTATAGTGGATTTTAAGTTCTGGTAACATTTTTCCTTGATAGATGCTGGATAGATCATTAAGTAGTACACCCATAGACACACCATCCGATATGATGTGATGCAAATCTATCAATAGTAGATGCTTTTTACTCTCTAACCTAATCAATTCCGCACGGAATAACGGAGCCTTTTCTAAATTGAATGGCTGAATAAATTCGTTCATCGCCTGCTGAATATTTTCTTCTAAGCC
>NZ_JBCLVH010000065.1:0-620 GCF_039548255.1 Lentibacillus songyuanensis | reverse complement strand
ATATCTAGTCGGTCAAAAGAATATGTGGCACCAACAACAGAGCTGGAAGAAAAATTAGTAGAGATATGGCAGGAAGTATTGGGAATTGGACGAATAGGGGTGAACGATAATTTCTTTAGCTTGGGGGGGCATTCTTTAAAAGCAATTCAATTAATGTCCAATATCCATAAAAAGTTACAGATTGAAATCCCTGTACGGATTATCTTTGAACGCTCGACAGTAAAACAATTGGCTCGTTGCCTGCGAAATCAAGAACGTGTTGAAAATCAATCAATTGATCCAGTTCCAGATCGTTCGTATTATCCTGTGTCTTCAGCACAAAAGAGAATGTATGTACTCCAACAGATGGATCTAAGTGCTATGCATTATAATATGCCGGGAGCATTTCTCCTAGAAGGTTCTCTGGAATATCAGCATTTGGAGCGAGCAATTCAGAAACTTATAAGGCGCCATGAGTCACTTCGGACTTCATTTGAAGTGGTAAATGGGGAACCGGTTCAAATAGTCCATCAAGAAATGGACTTTACATTGAAGGTAAAACAGGGCTTAGAAGAAAATATTCAGCAGGCGATGAACGAATTTATTCAGCCATTCAATTTAGAAAAGGCTCCGTTATTCCG
>NZ_JBCLVH010000064.1:0-622 GCF_039548255.1 Lentibacillus songyuanensis | reverse complement strand
AGGCTCATCTTCCAAAAACGGGCAATCAATCATTTCAATGGGAGCATATTCAAATTCCTCAAGGAATTGATCGGACAACAGTCCTAAATGGAGATTTTATCAATGAGAAAGAGAATCTTATTTTGTATGGAGGTGTTGGTACTGGCAAAACCTATTTGGCAACGTTAATTAGCCTAAATGCCATATATAGGTTTGGCAGTCGGATTAAATTTTACACCGTGGCATCTTTAGTTAATAAATTAATTGATGCAAACCAGCAAGGAACACTTACAAAGTTGATGAAACAAATTGAAAAACTGGATTTATTAGTATTAGACGAATTAGGTTATATTCCACTTCATAAAGAAGGTGCAGAGCTTTTATTCCAGGTTATATCCATGTGTTATGAGAATAAAAGTATTGTCATAACAACTAACCTGCAATTTGGCCAATGGAATCACGTCTTTGGTGATCCTATCTTAACCGAGGCGGTCATCGATCGCCTGATTCATCATTCGCATTTACTGCTTTTTACTGGAGATAGTTTTCGTTACAAAGAATCTTTATTACATGAATAATTAGGGGTGGCAAGTGGCATACAATTTTAAATGCCATTTCATACATTTTTTACTTGCCAAATACA
>NZ_JBCLVH010000063.1:0-760 GCF_039548255.1 Lentibacillus songyuanensis | reverse complement strand
TGGAAGGATTACAAGTCAAACCATGTGATATCGATTATCAAATTTCTAAGTTTGATTTAACCCTATCTGCAAGAGAAACGCAAAAACAAATTGAGTGTGAAATCGAGTATAGCACAGCGTTATTTCTTGGGGAAACGATTCAGCGAATGTCTCAACATTTCATACGGATTGTAAAAGAAATGGTAGCTCATCCCAAACAGAAAGTTTGTAAAGTAGATATGTTGACAGAGCAGGAAAGACATCAACTGCTGATTGAATTCAATGACACGGAAATGCCTTATCCGAAAGAGAAAACAATTCATTGTCTGTTCGAAGAACAGGTGGAAAAGGATCCAAATCAAATAGCTGTTGTATTTAAAGAAACGCAGCTTACTTATAAAGAGTTGAATGAGCAGGCAAACTGTTTAGCGCGTATCTTAAGAGAGCAGGGAGTAAAACCAGAAGAACGGGTAGGCCTATTAATGGAACGGTCACTAGATATGATTGTGGGAATGCTGGGGATTTTAAAAGCGGGTGGAGCTTATTTGCCGATTGATCCTGCGTATCCGGCTGAACGTATTGATTATATGCTCGAAGACAGCAACTCCAGGATCGTACTTAGCCAGACAGAAGTGATTGACCGGCTTTGGCCAGAAGTACGGTGGGATGGAAAATGCCTGGATGTAAGAAAGATGAAATTTGAAGGAATAGATAAATCAAATCTAGAGTCTGTAAACCATTCTCGAAATTTGGCTTATGTGATTTATACCTCTGGAACAAC
>NZ_JBCLVH010000062.1:0-784 GCF_039548255.1 Lentibacillus songyuanensis | reverse complement strand
TTTTCGCCGCCGTTTTTGGCGACTTGATTAGTATATCAACTTTGTTTCTCAATGTCAATAACTTTTTTAAAGTTTTTATTTTTGGTGGAGCCTAGCGGGATCGAACCGCTGACCTCCTGCGTGCAAAGCAGGCGCTCTCCCAGCTGAGCTAAGGCCCCGTTTAGATGGTCGGGAAGACAGGATTCGAACCTGCGACCCCATGGTCCCAAACCATGTGCTCTACCAAGCTGAGCTACTTCCCGTAAAAAATGGCGCGCCCGAGAGGAGTCGAACCCCTAACCTCTTGATCCGTAGTCAAGCGCTCTATCCAATTGAGCTACGGGCGCATATGGTGCCGAGGGCCGGACTCGAACCGGCACGGTAGAAACCTACCGCAGGATTTTAAGTCCTGTGCGTCTGCCAATTCCGCCACCCCGGCGTTGGGAATTGGAGCGGAAGACGGGATTCGAACCCGCGACCCCCACCTTGGCAAGGTGATGTTCTACCACTGAACTACTTCCGCAAACTACACTCAAAATACAAAATGGTGCGGGTGAAGGGAGTCGAACCCCCACGTCGAAAGACACTAGATCCTAAGTCTAGCGCGTCTGCCAATTCCGCCACACCCGCAAGATAAATGGTGAGCCATGGAGGATTCGAACCTCCGACCCTCTGATTAAAAGTCAGATGCTCTACCGACTGAGCTAATGGCTCAAAACTATGCGATCAAAATGGTGCCGGCCAGAGGACTTGAACCCCCAACCTACTGATTACAAGTCAGTTGCTCTACCAATTGAGCTAGGCC
>NZ_JBCLVH010000061.1:0-920 GCF_039548255.1 Lentibacillus songyuanensis | reverse complement strand
GTGCGAAATGTTCTTAGTTCAAATGGAGGATGGTCACATCACTCCAGTAAAGACTAGGCAATTCCAACTTATGGAATTGAAGGGTTATATCGAAGAATCAAATGACGGGGTAACGCCCTGAAGGGTTCTCTCTTAGTCGATTAGCACTTGATTTGGTAAGAACGACAGTGTTAAAAGCTCGGTGAAAAGGCGTAAGAATTTACCGTAACAGTGCAGTTTAGCTGACGAAAGCCTACCCGCGGGGGTGGTGTAAATCATGATGCTTGAGTTGAATGAATATGGTGAGAATGCAATTAAACCTACCATAAAGGGTTACGCTGACAAATTTTCCGAAGGTACGGGTCTAAACGCGCAATATACAGAAATGTGTATATCACCTAAGTGTGAGGTTAGCAGTGGATGAGTAAGACTCGCAAATATGAAAATCCATGGTACGTTACAGGCGTATGAACGGCTAACAGGCTTACAGGAAGCACCTAAGTTCATTCTATAATAGATATAATTCAACGTTGTAAGCTGATAACGTGGAGGACTTCTTCCTTTGAAACGGTGTTAAGGAAAGCAATAGTGAGAATAGCTATTGTATAACTTATCTTTATATCAGCGAAAGTGGTGGCACAGTACCATTGAAGCGTGTAATGAACGTGGAGGGATAGCCACTAGACTAATAAAAGATTCATTTAATCATGCAAGGCAAATCTTTAACGGGCAATAAGGTTCTTGTAAGACTAATAGAGGTTCACCTTCCACTGGACGGCACCGACTTATTGAAACGGAAGAATTGAGACACAGAGCATTGAAAGTGTTGATGATTAAATTGAATTGGATTAGTTGGAACGCTGTATGAGGTGAAAGTCTCACGTACAGTGTGAACGAGGGGAAAAGGGAGCGATAACGTCAAACCCTTACCTATTCGTATG
>NZ_JBCLVH010000060.1:0-1343 GCF_039548255.1 Lentibacillus songyuanensis | reverse complement strand
GCACACAAAAATGTTTCATTTTCCCCTTCTTTCCAGTCCAGTACAGTTGCGTCTTTAACGTTTGGATGACCTAAAAGGGTATTCTCAATTTCACCTAATTCAATTCGATATCCGCGAATCTTAACCTGCTGGTCAATCCGTCCTAGGAATTCAATATTTCCGTCTGGCAAATAACGCGCTAAATCACCTGTTCGATACATCTTTTCTCCGGGAGAAAATGGATTTGGAACAAATTTTTCCCCAGTTAATTCAGGACGGTTTAAATATCCGCGCGCGAGCCCCTCTCCGGCAAGATAAATTTCACCAGCTACCCCAATAGGAACAACCTGGCCCCTCTCGTCCAAAAGGTAAATTTTGGTGTTATTAATAGGCTTCCCAATCGGAATGGTAGATTCGTTCTTCCATGTATCTGGTACAACATAGTAAGAAGAAAAAGTAGTATTCTCTGTTGGGCCATATACATGGACTAGTTGTAAATTACTAAGAGATAAAGCTTTTCGAACATGTGGAACAGAAACAGTTTCTCCACCCATTAATAATTGTTGAACTCCGTCTAATGACATTAATTGATGATCAACTATCGTATTAAATAAAGCTGTAGTTAAAAATAATGTTGTTACCTTTTCATGCTTCAAAGCATAGGCAATTTCTTCGAGTGTAGGACGATTTGATCCTATCATAACAAGCCTAGCTCCATTCAATAAGCTTCCCCATATTTCAAAAGTGGCTGCGTCAAAAGCAATAGAAGCTAATTGTAAGAGAACCTCATTTTCATTAAGCGTTGCATAATTGGTGGATCTTACCAAACGCACAACATTCCGGTGAATTACTTCGACTCCTTTGGGATGGCCTGTTGTACCAGATGTGTACATAACATAACCCAAATTTCGAACATGGTTTACGATCCTCAGATTGGATTTATCTATTCCTTCAAAGTTCATCTTTTTTACATCCAGGCATTTCCCAGCCCACCGTACTTCCGGCCAAAGCTGGTCAATCACTTCTGTCTGACTAAGTACAATCCTAGAGCTGCTGTCTTCAAGCATATAATCAATACGTTCAGCCGGATATGCAGGATCAATCGGCAAATATGCTCCGCCCGCCTTTAAAATCCCCAGCATTCCCACAATCATATCTAATGACCGTTCCATTAGTAGACCTACCCGGTCTTCTGGTTTTACTCCCTGCTCTCTTAAAATACGCGCTAAACAGTTTGCGTGCTCATTCAATTCTTTATAAGTTAGCTGTGTTTCTTTAAATACCACGGCTACTTGATTTGGATCTTTTTCCACCTGTTCTTCGAACAGACAATGAATTGTTTTCTCTTTCGGATAAGGCATTTC
>NZ_JBCLVH010000059.1:0-1432 GCF_039548255.1 Lentibacillus songyuanensis | reverse complement strand
TATAATGGACCCATAAATCTAGACACGAAATAAGGAGATGTTAAAGTAGATTTATGGGGAAAAGAAAACAATATTCACCAGAATTTAAATCAAAAATCGTGCTAGAAATCCTAAAAGAGGAGAAATCAATTTCTGAACTTGCCTCTAAGCATGGCATTCATACAAACCAGCTTCGGCAATGGCGTAAAGCAGCAATCGAGCAGATGCCTCAAGCATTTGAGCGAGATACAAAGAAAACGGACAAAATGAAGGAGGACTACGAAAAACAAATCGAAAATCTGTACGCCGAAGTAGGCAAGCTCACCACGCAATTGTCGTGGATTAAAAAAAAATCTGGCTTCAAGATCTAGAGCGGAAAGGGTCGATCTGGTCGATTGGGACAGCCAGGAATTAACGATTAAAGAGCAAGCTGAGCTTTTAAATCTCAATCGAACAAGTTTATATTATAAGCGTGTTGAGCCCTCGCCAATGGAGCTCATGATCAAGAATAAGATCGACGAAATTTATACAAAATGGCCTTTTTACGGCTCAAGGCGCATATCGGTAATTTTGAAACAGAAAGGAATAATGGTTAACCGAAAGGCCGTACAGCGCCATATGAGGGAAATGGGAATTGCAGGAATTTCTCCAGGTCCCAATTTAAGCAAACGTAATAAGCAACATCATACCTATCCGTATTTACTGCGAGGATTGAATATACAGTATCCAAATCACGTCTGGGGTATTGATATTACCTACATTCGTCTCAGGCGCAGCTGGATGTATCTTGTAGCGATTATTGATTGGTATTCCCGATACGTTATCAGTTGGGAACTTGATCAAACATTGGAAATGGATTTTGTTTTGGAAGTCGTGCACCGTGCATTGTCACAGCACAATCCAACCATTATGAACAGCGATCAAGGCAGCCATTTTACCAGCCCGAAATATATCAATCTACTAAAAGATAATGATGTTAGAATAAGCATGGACGGTAAGAATCGGGCGCTTGATAATATTATCACGGAACGCCTGTGGCGAAATGTGAAATATGAAGAAGTATACCTAAAAGAATATACAAGCCCCAGAGAAGCAAGAAAGGGAATTTCGGAATACCTTTCATTATACAACCATGAACGACCGCATCAATCCCTGGGTTATCAAACTCCGAGTACAGTATTTCACCAATGAAATCGCATCACTTAAGCACAGCAGCTCATTCTACCGAGGGCAGTGTGTCATAGAGTATATCACTCGCTCCGCTCGCTCTTGACACGCCCTCCAATTCAACGTAAAAATAAGGTGTATCCATAAGAAGTGGATATCCGGCAATTTCGGTGGTGGAAACCCACAGCCCTCCACAATGGAGTACCACATACTCCCACGGGCAAATAATATATAAAGCCCACCTTAACTTATAAAAATTTGTGTCTTGACAATGGGGTCCACTTTA
>NZ_JBCLVH010000058.1:0-1483 GCF_039548255.1 Lentibacillus songyuanensis | reverse complement strand
AGGAGGATCTAAAAAAGAAAAGGAAGTATCATAGAACGGCAAAAAGGATGTTTCAACAATTAGAGAAGTTCCATAGTTTCAAAGGATCTTACCGAACGGTTCGTGATTATGTTTCATACCGCAAGCGGGAATTAAAAGAGTCCATGGGAGATGCTGCATTACCTCTTGAATCTTTCCCTGGTACAGCACAAGTTGACTTTGGCACAGCACCATTTAGGTATCACTCTGAGGTCATTGACCTTCCCTATTTGGTTATGTCATTTCCTTATAGTAATGGCTTTTATTTTCAGGTATTTCCTTCGGAAAATACGGAGTGTTTACTAGAGGGATTGCAGCGAATATTTTGCCATATGGGTGGTGTCCCTAGAACAATACGATTTGATAATTTATCACCAGCTGTAAAAAAAATCCGTGCAAAGGGTGAACGTGAACTAACAGATACATTTGATCGTTTCGTTTTACACTATGGTTTTACATACGAATTTTGTAATCCGGGTAAAGGTAATGAAAAGGGCCATGTAGAGGCAATGGTTAAATATGTGAGGAACAACTTCTTATTACCGGAGAATACAATTTTAGACTTGGATCAATTTAATGAAACATTGTGGGAATCGGCTGAGGAAGATCGTGAGCGACTTCATTATGAGAAGGGAGTCATTCAAACTCAGTTGTTTGAGGAAGACAAAGAAAATTGGCTAAGGCTTCCTGAAAAGGTATTTGAATGCGTCCGTTATGAAGATATAAAGGCAGACAAATACGGAATGGTTTCAATAGATAAAAAACATTACTCCACTTCGCCTAGATTTGCCAAACAAAAGGTACGTGTATGCATTACTTATAACAATGTAATTATCTTGAATGACAATAACGATGTTATTGTAAAACACCCAAGACTATACGGCATTAAACGAAAATCAATGATGTGGCAGCCTTACCTAGATTTATTATCAAAACGTCCAAGGGCTATTAAATATTCAAGCCTTTATGATCAATTTCCATCAATATGGACGGATTACTTAAACGATTGTACGGAGGAAGAACAAAAAAGTGCTTTGCGTTTATTGGGGAAACTATTAAAGAACGATGATTTTTCATTATTAAATGAGGCCTTACAAGTAGCCTCCGCACACGGACATCCAGGTGTTGATCAAATTAAACATTGCTTTTATTCATTATTTAATCAAGATATTGATCACGCAACCATTAAACCAAACATGACTATTCCTAAGGTTCCAGATGTGACCAGGGGGCTATCCCATTACGATTCCTTTTTCCAGAAGGGAGGGATCGATAAATGAATCAACAAATAGAGGCATATGCCAAGCGTTTAAAGTTAAGCTGGATTAGAGAAAACTATAATAATGTCGAAGCGAATAGTCACCAGGAATACCTTCTTAAGCTATTTGAGAAGGAGGTGCAGAATCGTGAAGAGCGAAAAACAAACCTGTTACTAAAACAGGCTCATCTTCCAAAAACGGGCAAT
>NZ_JBCLVH010000057.1:0-1505 GCF_039548255.1 Lentibacillus songyuanensis | reverse complement strand
GTAAGTGTAAAATATTTCTCGAGGGTATTTGAGCGATATTCTAGCCAAAAAAGAAAAGGCACTCTATCATAAAATGTATGCTTTGACCAGGCAAATACATTTTAGAGAGAGGCCTTTTCATGGGGAATATTATATCAAATATCAATAAGTTAATAAAGAATAGTGGTAATTTAATTGAATTAGAGGAAAGTATCCGATTGTTTATGTATGAGGTAGTTGCTTCTGAACTAGGAGAAGTATTTACTCGATTGAATCAAGTCATTAAGAAAAAGAAGCAGGCAATGGGTTGGACCGTAAAGCGAGATGATTGGAAAACCGTACAATTCACCTTTGGATCCGTGTGTTTTTGTCACACGCTTATGGGCGATGAGAAGGGAGACGCTCACTATCCCTTTGATGAATGGTTGGGAATACGAAAGAGCCAACGACATAGTCCATTAGTGGAAGTAAAAGTGGCAGAACTTGCTAGTCAAAGTACGTATCGTGAAACAGCACGTGTTTTAAAGGAATGGACTGCAGTTAACCTCAGTCACACAACGGTTGGGAGTATGGTAAGACGCGTTGGGAAAGCGCAGGCCCAGGCGGATGAAGAAATGGTTATTGAGCTGGATGAGGCTGCTTCTCTGCCGGAGGGAAAGAAGGTGGCGTATCTATATGCGGAGGCGGACGGTGTTTTTGTTCGTAGTACAGAGAAGAAAAAAAGCTTGGAAGTGCACCATGCCGTTGTTCATGAGGGTTGGAAGAAGAATGGAAAACGAGTAGCTTTACGAGAACCAAAAGTGATCATGACGACACACGCAACCCCAGATTTTTGGAAGGAAGTACAAGCCCTTACAGCCCATCGTTATTCACTGGAGGAGACGAAGGTGGTTACAAACAGTGATGGAGGATTAGGATATACAGCCGAGAAGTTTCAAGAGGCTTTTTCACAGTCTCATTTTTCTGTCTTGAATCAATTGGATCATTATCATGTTTCACAGGCTGTAAATCGTGCTTTGGGTGGCGAACAGAGTAAGTATAAGGATGGCATTAAAAAGGCTCTAAAAGAACATGACTTGGATGCTTTCATGTTATGGCTAGATACGTATGAGAGTACGTTAGATGATGCAAAAAGAATAGAAAAGATAAAAGCATTTCGTACGTATATTACGAACAACTGGGGGCGAATTTTTGACTGGCGAGAAGTGGTAGAAAACCCACCAAAAGATGCAAGGAGCTTGGGAGCGATGGAATCAAATCAAAGACACGTTTCGTTTCGTATGAAAAAGAGAGGGATGCATTGGAGTTCAGAGGGCGGAGAAGCCATGGTTAAAGTAAAACAAGGGATCTTAAACCAAACACTTCGGGACGTGTACCTGAAACATCAACACAGAAGCGCTAGAAAGCAACGAGAAGTCAAAAAAGCAGTGAGAATGTCGGAGATTCTAAGTAACCCAACTCGTCCATCAGTGGGAACTAGACAAGGCGCTATAGGCTTATATACGGCCCATTCTACAGCCATGGGT
>NZ_JBCLVH010000056.1:0-1680 GCF_039548255.1 Lentibacillus songyuanensis | reverse complement strand
GAGGCCACTGAAAAAGTCCAAAAAAGATATGATTCCCGAATTTATAATAGGAATCGTATCTTTTTTTGGTTACAATAAAAGTATCAAGTAAAAGTGGGTGGCTATAATGCTTCAAAAACAAGAGTCGATGATTTTAAGTCCATATTTGGAAATTTATGATTTAGTTGTGCCAAAGGATAATTTCTTACGAAGACTCAATAACTTGGTGGATTTTTCTTTTGTTTACAACGAATTGAATGATAAATACTGTCATACGAATGGTCGGAATGCGATTGACCCGATTCGTATGTTTAAATATTTGCTACTTAAAACCATCTTTGACTTATCCGATGTGGACATCGTGGAACGTTCTAAGTATGATATGTCATTTAAGTTTTTCCTAGGCATGACTCCAGAGGAATCCGTAATTGAACCAAGCTCGTTAACCAAGTTTCGTAAATTGCGGTTAAAAGACGTAAATCTATTGGATATGTTGATCAATAAAACCGTGGAAATTGCTATTGAATTAGAAGTTATAAAAAGTAATTCTATCATCGTTGACGCCACCCATACAAAGGCTCGTTATAATCAAAAATCACCAAAGGAAATACTGATGGATCGCTCCAAGAAACTTCGGAAATCAGTTTATGAAATTGATGAATACATGAAGAAAAAGTTTCCACCCAAATCGACAACGAATGAGTTAGAAGATGAAATTGAATACTGCCAAAAACTAATGAATGTGATTCAAAATGAAGAAACGATTTCCCAATATCCGACAGTAAAAGAGAAATTGAATTTATTAAAAGAAACCGTAAATGATGACATTGAACATTTACGAATCTCTGAAGATGAAGATGCGAAAATCGGCCACAAAACAAAAGACACCTCCTTTTTTGGCTATAAAACACATATAGCGATGAGCGAGGAAAGGATTATTACGGCTGCTACGGTTACTACTGGTGAGAAAAATGATGGAAAACAATTAGAAACATTGATTGAAAAAAGTATAGGATCCGGTATGAAAGTAGAAACAGTCATTGGTGATGCGGCTTATTCAGAAAAGGGAAATATTGAATACACCAATAAAAACGAAATAGGGTTAGTAGCCAAATTAAACCCGATAACACAAGGTACTCGTACAAAAGAAGATGAATTTGAATTTAATAAAGATGCTGGAATGTACGTCTGTAAGGCTGGTCATATGGCTATACGGAAAGCTCGTCAGGGAAAGAAAAATGTCGGCAGAAACCAAAAAGATACATATTATTTTGACATTGAAAAATGCAAAGTTTGTCCGTTTAGGGAAGGTTGTTATACAGCTGGAGCTAAAAGCAAAACCTATTCCGTTACTGTAAAATCGGATGAACATAGTGAACAAGCAAAGTTCCAAGAAACGGATTATTTTAAAGAAAAGTCCAAAGAACGCTATAAAATAGAGGCGAAAAATAGTGAATTAAAACATAGACACGGGTATGATGTTTCAAAATCCTCGGGTCTAATTGGCATGGAAATGCAAGGTGCCATCGCAATATTTACTGTAAATCTAAAACGAATCATGAAACTAATGGGATAAAATAAGCAAAAAAGAATACATAAATCCATAAAAAGACGGCTCTAAATTTCAAAAATAATTAGAGTCGTCTTTTTCATTATATATCTTTAGTTTCACTGAAAAATTATAAGATTTTCAGTGGCCTC
>NZ_JBCLVH010000055.1:0-1697 GCF_039548255.1 Lentibacillus songyuanensis | reverse complement strand
CGGAATAACGGAGCCTTTTCTAAATTGAATGGCTGAATAAATTCGTTCATCGCCTGCTGAATATTTTCTTCTAAGCCGTGTTTTACCTTCAATGTAAAGTCCATTTCTTGATGAACTATTTGAACCGGTTCCCCATTTACCACTTCAAATGAAGTCCGAAGTGACTCATGGCGCCTTATAAGCTTCTGAATTGCTCGCTCCAAATGCTGATATTCCAGAGAACCTTCTAGAAGAAATGCGCCTGGCATATTATAATGTGTAACACTTAAATCCATCTGTTGGAGTACATACATTCTCTTTTGTGCTGAAGACACAGGATAATACGAATGATCTGGAACTGGTTCAATTGATTGATTTTCAACACGTTCTTGATTTCGCAGGTGACGAGCCAATTGTTTTACTGTCGGGTGTTCAAAGATAATCCGTACAGGGATTTCAATCTGTAATTCTTTATGGATATTAGACATTAATTGAATTGCTTTTAAAGAATGTCCTCCCAAGCTAAAGAAGTTATCAGTCACCCCTATCTGTCCAATCCCCAATGCTTCTTGCCAAATTGCAACTAATTTCCTTTCCAAATCTGTCTTTGGAGCCAAGTATTCAGATTGATTGGACACATCTGGTTTTGGCAACCCCTTACGATCTACTTTATCATTAGGAGTCAATGGGATTGTATCTAATTCTTCAATAAAAGATGGAACCATATAAACAGGCAGCTTTTGACTTAAATAATCTCTAAGTTCCGTATTTACTCCTGGTTCTTTTAAAACCACATATGCACACAAAAATGTTTCATTTTCCCCTTCTTTCCAATCCAGTACAGTTGCGTCTTTAACGTTTGGATGGCCTAAAAGAGTACTCTCAATTTCTCCTAATTCAATCCGATATCCCCGAATCTTAACTTGGTGGTCAATCCGTCCAAGAAACTCAATATTACCATCCGGCAAATAACGTGCTAAATCGCCTGTTCGATACATTTTTTTACCAAAAGAAAACGGATTATCAATAAACCTTTTAGATGTTAACTCTTTACGGTTCAAATACCCTCTTGCCACACTTTCTCCACTAATATACATCTCGCCTGGAACCCCGATAGGTTGTAATTGCAGATTATCATTTAATATATAGATTTGTGTATTATAGACAGGCTTACCTATAGAGACGGAAGATATATTTTTATTTTTACTTGTATCGACTTCAGTCCAAAGGGTTGAAGTAACTGTCGTCTCAGTAGGTCCATATGCATTTATATATATATCCTTCCATTTCTCGGCTAGAGAAGGTGTACTAGCTGATCCACCTACAATAATTTTTCGAACAGAATTAAAAGACGCTTTATCTAGGTGTTTTAGATACGTTGGAGGTAATATTAGAGCATTAACTCTTTGTTGAATCACCAATCTTTCGAAAGCATCATAATTATAAATCACATCTTCCGATACCAAAATTAAAGTTGAACTAGTCAATAAAGCCGTCCATATCTCTCCCACAGAAGTATCAAATGTATAGTTTGCAAACTGGGTAATACGGTCTCCATTTTCCAGTTGAAAAGCTGCCTTGAAAGAATTAACTAAATTCGGAATTCCGATGTGTTCAATCATCACCCCTTTAGGTTTTCCAGTTGTTCCAGAGGTATAAATCACATAAGCCAAATTTCGAGAATGGTTTACAGACTCTAGATTTGATTTATCTATTCC
>NZ_JBCLVH010000054.1:0-1762 GCF_039548255.1 Lentibacillus songyuanensis | reverse complement strand
CCTCGTATAATAAGTTTCAGAAATTGATTTTCTTGCTCTTTGACAATTAAATAATACTTCTTCACTACTTATTAGAAGAGTTGTCTAGAAGGAGATTTTATATGGAGTGGCGGGCATGATAGCATCGAATGCGTGAGCCAATGTCTTTTACCATTTGGCGGTTTGGCTCGTGAATCATGCCCGTAGAGGCTCCATGTCAAATCGACTGTGTTTTATCTCTTCCTAAATAGTGTGAATCCTGCTTATTGCTTGGATATTGCGTGATGTCCCTGGATAATAGAATTGGAATGGATCCAACTGGGAATATGCTTTTTCCTCCTGTAGTTCGACTACGATTTAAGACTGTGACCCAGACAATTGTTTGTACTACAAACCCACAAGCTGTATCGGTGCATCACTGAACCAATGGTAGTGGCCGTTGGGCAGCTTTTAGTGATGCACCACAGAATACTCATAGGCGAGGCTGTTGTTAGACAATTGTTCTAGGGATATCCCGCAGTATCCAGGCTTATTCCAAAATCAAAAGAAAGGAGGTCCTTTCCATGAATTTGTTCGTAGGTATTGATGTTAGCTCTACAAAACTGGATGTGTGTTTCCTTGATAGTGAAGACACACGCTTAAAGGAAACAACATTTTCCAATGATATACCTGGTGCGAATCAGATAAAAGAAACTATTTTAGCTTATAACGGGCAGTTCCATTACGAAAAGATTATTGTCGGAATGGAATCTACATCCATCTATAGTTTTCATCCGGCCCATCTATTGGGCGATGATGTGGACTTACATCGGATTGGTGTCGAAGTGGTCGTTCAAAATCCGAAGGCCATCCATCGATTTAAAGGCCTATTTGAAGAAGACAAGACGGACCGTATTGATGCTTTTCGTATCGCCGATTTCCTTCGATTTGGTCGCTATAATAAATCGGTTATCAAGGAAGAAAAGTATGTTGCCCTTCAACGATTGACACGTTCACGTTATCAAGTGATCCAACAACTAACAGAATGTAAGCAACATTTTCTTGAAAATCTTTACTACAAGTGCAATACGCTTTCCAATGAAGTAGACACTTCTGTGTTTGGGTCCACCATGATGGAACTATTTGCCGACTCATTTTCATTGGATGATCTTGCCGATATGGAACTGGAAGACTTAGCTGTTTTTCTTCAAAAGAAAGGAAAAGGTCGCTTCCGTGATCCGGAGAAACTAGCTAAATCCATTCAAAAGGCCATTCGTGACTCCTATCGTTTAGGTAAAGTCGTGCAAGGCTCGGTCGATATTGTACTGGCAACCTATGCCAGACTAATCCAGACACTTAAAAAACAAGTCAAAGAACTGGAAAAAGGTATTGAGGCCTTATTTGATATTCTTCCGGAAGCACAGTGTTTAAAAAGCGTACCCGGTATTGGTGCCGTTTATGCGGCGGGTATTATCGCCGAAATAGGGCAAATTGAACGCTTTGAAACACAGGCACAATTAGCTAAATACGCTGGTCTTTACTGGAAGAAATCACAATCCGGCCTCTTTGAATCGGAACATACACCAAGGGTAAGAACAGGGAATCAGTATCTTCGTTATTACTTAGTTGAAGCTGCCAACTCGGTGCAACGAAACGAGCCTGTTTACCGTGAATTTTACCGAAAGAAATACAAAGAAGTTCCGAAATACAAGCATAAACGAGCACTCGTCATGACTGCGAGAAAACTAGTGCGTTTGGTGGATGTGCTACTACGCAATCACCAACTCTACACGCCAGAAAGGAG
>NZ_JBCLVH010000053.1:0-1804 GCF_039548255.1 Lentibacillus songyuanensis | reverse complement strand
ACTCCCTCAGATAGATCCATTTTACTAGTAAATGCTCGCTTATTCGCAGGATTTCAAATCCCTTGTAAGGATAATGACGGGTAAATGGAATGAGTTTTAATGTTTTTGGCTATGTGAAGGTATGCAGGAATAGAGGAGTTAGAAACTCCAAGTATTCTAATAAGTATACTGCACGCATTCTCCACTCTGCCCTTGGAGGCTTTCCCTCCCAAGTCTCAACGGGTCAATTGCCCTTTCATTCCTTCGTCATGCCTATCCAAGGGGTGGAGGCCGGTTTTGCTGCGACAATGGGTCTGTGCCCTTTAGTTTATTTATTCCAGTACTCCGTGCTTTCTTTGAGATCCTACGAATAAGCCAACATTCACAAGCTAATGGTAAGTAGTTAAATTCTGTGTAAAATAGTAATTCCGTAAAGAGTCAGCTTAAGCTGCTATTAGTGTTATGGGCTGTACTTTTTCAGGACAATAAGGTTCATTATTTCTTGCTATTCTTACCAATATTCGTGCTAATTTACCAATCAGTTTCATGATGGATTTCATTTTTTTAATCTTTTTCACTTTGACATTGTGGGCATGAAGTGCTTTGAACTCGGGATTGTTTACTACAAGACTGATTGTCGCTAGGAACAAGTAGCGCCTCAGTCGAGATCTGCCACGCTTGGAGATGACAATTTGTCCTTTCCATTTACCTGAACTCGCCTCGGCTAAGTTCAAACCTCCATGTCGCAAGAGGGAATTACCATGAGGGAAATTACCTAAATCACCAGCTTCCCCTAAGATACCCGCCAGCGTGGTTTCAGTAATTCCTTTTATATCAAGTATTTTATCCGCAACAGAAATACTTTTAAGTACATCAGTCGTTTCTTTTTCAACTGTTTCAAGTTGAGTTGTGGCGAGATCAAATTCCTCTAATAATTGTTCTAGATGTAGCTTATATGCATCGAGTGCTTGAGTGGTGCCAATAGAACCTTTGGCTAATTGGATTAAAGTTTGTGCTTTTTTTAAACCAGGTTGTCGTTTCATTAGCGTTTTCCACCCTTTAACAACATCCTGTGCTTCCATTGAACGTAATTCACCAGGTGTAGGGAATAAGCGAAGGGTTGCGATGGCACCTTTGCCCTTTACATCCTTAAAAACTTGCCGAAGTTCAGGAAATACAATATCTACCCAACGGTTTATTTGGTTAACGGCACTAACATGACGTTTAACGATGAAGTCACGATTGGACATTAAAATTCTGAGCTTTTCAAAAGCTTCTGGAGTTGGGTGTATAAACGAATAGTAGCCATTTTTCACCATATCCGCGATGACAAGTGCATCTTTTTTATCACTTTTGGATTGCGTATTATCTCGGTTTTCCTTATTCCTTTTAACGTGATGAGGGTTAACTGTTACAACATCAATACTTTGATCATATAGCCATTTGGATAAGTTTAACCAATAATGCCCGGTAGGTTCCATTCCAACAATTTCGGTACGATAACCTTTTAGATTCTTTAACTCGTTCATCCATGTCTGAAATCTAGAGAAGCCGGCCACATCATTTTCAAAAGTGATAGGATTGCCAATCACTATTCCTCTGTAATTCACAGCACGGGCCACATGGAATTGTTGTGCAATGTCCACGCCAACAACTAGGTGATGGTCTGAAATTCTTTCTATAAGTTGATTTTGTTTGTCTTGCATTTTATACTTCATGTAGGGTTCCTCCTAAGATTGTGTTTGTTTTGGTCTACCATAATCTTATCGAGGGGCCCTAATATTTTCAAACCCCAAATTTAACGTTCTACAGGAATGCTGCGACA
>NZ_JBCLVH010000052.1:0-2821 GCF_039548255.1 Lentibacillus songyuanensis | reverse complement strand
AATTGAATATTGCGGATGAATTGAGCCACTTATGCGGAGTTTTGAGCCAGTCAATGCGGAAAAATGAGCCACCTTCTGCGGACTGGAGAGCCAGCACGGTAAAATAGAATAACCTCTTGTATAATAAAAAATGCATGCAAACAAGCATGACATTATTATACAGGAGGTTTTTTTATGGTTAATTGTCGTAAGATTCTGGAGCTGTATTTTGAAGGAGTCAGTCAAAGGACAATTAGTTCTAGCACTGGTCATTCAAGGAATACAGTATCTGATGTCGTTCAACGTGCCAGGAAGCTTGGTGTGGAAAGTTTGAACGATACCATGACCAATTCATGGCTGGAGGCTTTTCTCTTTCCAGAGAAACAAGCTATTGAGAAAGGTTACTTCCCAGTTGATTGGGAAAAAGTGCATAAGGAACTACAAAAAAAGAATGTCACTTTGACTTTATTGCATTATGAGTATGCGACAGAAGCACGTGAGGGTGGGAAGATTCCCTATGCCTACCGGACTTATTGTGAGAACTATGGGAAGTATGCGAAGAAATATAAATTAACAATGCCTATTCGTAGAAAACCAGGTGAAATCATGGAGGTGGACTGGGCAGGTTCGACGCTGGAAATAATGGATCGTACAACAGGAGAATTAATTCCAGCATACGTTTTTATTGCGACCTTACCTTACAGTCAATTTAGTTACGTGGAAGCATTTTTAGATATGAAATCAGCTAACTGGCTTATCGCTCATATACATGCATTAGAGTACTTTGGAGGAGTTCCTGAAACCTTGGTCCCAGATAATTTGAAAACAGGGGTTACAAAAGCTCTTCGGGGTGAACCTCTTCTCAATGAAGCATATCGTGAACTAGCAGATTATTATCGTACAGTTATTGTTCCGAGCCGTGTTCGAAAACCAAAGGATAAACCAAGCGTCGAAGGAACTGTTGGTTACATTTCAAGACAAATTATCGCTTCACTAAGAAACTATCAATGTTTTCAAATTGAAGATTTAAATCAACGAATCTTTGAAAAGCTAGAAAAAATCAATACAATTGATTTCCAAAAACGCCCAGGTTCACGTAAAAAGGTGTTTGAGGAAGAAGAGAAATCCCACCTTCTACAGCTTCCTCAAACACGTTACAAACTTTCGGAATGGAAAACAGCAAAAGTTCAACTGAACTATCATATCCAAGTTGAACGAATGTATTATTCCGTTCCATATGATTACGTCCGTGAACAAGTCGAAGTCCGACTTACTACGGATCTAATTGAAGTTTACTTCAAAGAAGCACGAATTGCATCCCATAAAAGATTAATCGGGGAAGTTGGTCAGTTTTCTACAAATACCGATCACATGCCTGATAATCATCGATTATATCTAGAGCATAATCCTGAAAATAACCGTAAATGGGCAGAAACAATTGGCTCCTCTATGGTACGGTTTGTTTCTTATATCTTAGAAATGAATGCGGAAAAGAAAGCTCTAAACATTCTAAGTACATTAAGGAATCTATCAACAAAATACACAAAAATTGAACTTGAGAAAGCGACACATACATTGCTTGAAATATCAACAAATCCCACAATTTCTGTTTTAAAAGGAGTATTAGATAGAGGTAAGAAACGTAAGCAAAAATCGAATATTGATAATCAACAAAATAATACCAATGATCATGGTTTTATCCGTGGTGCTGAATACTTTGGAGGGGACAAAAAATGATGAACCAAGAAACATTACGTAAATTAACCGAAATGAAGATGGGTGCAATGGCAGAATTATATCAGCAACAAAGTCAGAACAATAATTATAATGACATGGATTTTGATAATCGTTTTAATCTTTTAGTAGATTACGAGTATGATCGTCGAAAATCAAACAGGCTGGCACGGTTAATTAAACAAGCAACCTTTGATGAGCCAACGGCAGCTATTGAAGACATAGAATATCATCCTGATCGCAAGCTGGATAAAAATTTAATATTAGAGTTAGCAACGGGGAACTATATTCAAAATCACCTTAACATTATTTTAATGGGGGCTTCAGGGAACGGAAAAACATGGATATCTAATGCCTTTGGTGTTCATGCGTGTCGTCAATTTTACAAAGTAAAGTATATTAGACTACCAGAGTTACTTGATGAATTAGCTGTCGCAAAATATGAGGCTGATGGTAGCTTCCGGAAGATCATTCAAAAATACAAAAAGATTGATCTACTAATACTTGATGAATGGTTATTAACTGAGCTTTCAGAGGAAAATGCACTTCACGTGTTGGAAATTATTGAGTCGAGATTAAAGAGAGCATCTACTATATTCTGTTCCCAATTCTCACCGGAAGGTTGGCATTCGAAGCTGGGGCAAGCACAGGTGGCAGATGCGATTCTTGATCGTATTGTACATGATTCCTATAAAATTCTAGTAGATGGTGAAGTATCAATGAGAGAACGTCATGGTTTGGGGGCGTTTAAATGATCCCAGTAGAAGTTGAAAACCGTATAGCCAATTATTTCTTTCATAGGTATTTGCCAGAAGAGATAATGATGGAAGTAGTAGACAGGCTATTACCTCTTTGTGCGTGGATGGAAGAAGAGGATTTAGATTTTGATGAACTTGTCACTTGGGCTATTGAGATTATTGATCAGCAATTAAAAGAAAAAAGATTTAAATAAGATTAGCAGCCATTGGAATAGACCTATTTATTTCAATGGCTGTCTATTTTCTCCTCTAATAATTAGTGGCTTCCTCCTCCGCATTCACTGGCTCAATTGTCCGCAAACGGTGGCTCAAAACTCCGCACAGCTGGCTCATTCTGTCCGCAATACTCA
>NZ_JBCLVH010000051.1:0-4585 GCF_039548255.1 Lentibacillus songyuanensis | reverse complement strand
TTTTTTTCTGTTTTTGTCTTTTCCTTACCGAATAACGTTTTTTCACCAGTTGGCACTTCAACTTTTCTCATTTGCCTTTTGGCCGATACTTTGACTTCATTTGGCACTTGCTCATTAAGAACGGACAGCTCATTTTTTTTGGATTCCAAGTTTTTTTCCAGTGAATCAATCTCTTTTTCTAAGGTTTGTCTTTTAAATTTCGTCATTTCAACATGCTCACGATCAGAGCCTTTTTCTCCACGTTCCAAATCAAAACCAAGTTTTTGCATATGTGCCGGGAATTTATCCTGCAGCCATAACAACTCTTGGCGATTAAACACGTTTTTCCCTTGGAGTTTTCCATCACGCATGGGAACAACACCCAAATGCATGTGAGGGGTTTTTTCATCAAGATGTACTTTTGCGTAAGCAATGTTTTGCTTTCCATATCGCTCGGAAAATAATTTATAACTTTCCTCGAAAAAACGGTCTCGCTCTGCTGGATCCATGCTATCAAAAAAATCTCTGTCGGAAGTCACCATCAATTCATTCACCAGAACAGCATCTTTTCTGGTTTTTCTCGTTCCGACTTTCTGTGATTCGATGATTTCTTTCACCCGTTCATTGAAATCAATATCTTTATCATTGGCCAGATCGTAGTTTTCTTTCGAACGATCTTCATCAATATCGGGATTCGTTTTACTCTCCCTTTCTCTCTGATGATGAAACTGCATTCCTTTCAGTGCGGGAGCCTTGATTTTCTGCATATGTGCTACTGCAAAACTCATGTATTTCACTCCTTTTGGGGGTAGCAAAAACTCGTCAAAAACACGTCAAAAAGTGGTCAAACGGATATGTATTTCGGCAACACTTCCATGTAAAGTATATCACACTATACTTTACATTCGTAAAGGTGTGCTCTGCGAGGCTGTCGGCAGTGCCGACTAAAACCTTTTAGACCTTTACCTTTTTTTCGGAAAAAGGTAAAACCAAAAAACCGACCTCCTACCACCTCAGCAAGGGGGCACTCGAACCCGTTTGAAAATCATCAAGGGACGGGTCGTATTTTTTGAGAAAATCGCTCAAAAAATCTCCACCCTAAACCCTTGATAATTTCCATTTTGTCCGTTACAGCATTCGTACCGATAGCCGTACTCAGCAAGAACCAATAAACTGGCACGCTATCGGCATACCAGTTTAACGGACAAAACCACTAATAAGCAGAATCCCTGTAAATATCCTCCGACTCGGAAACAGTTTTCATATCAAATTCACCGTAGATCGCACGTACCAGCTGGCGAATCTGTTCGTCATCATAGCCAAGTTTTTTCGCTCCTGCAATCGCATATCCTAGACATGCAGCGTTGCTCCATTCGCTTTCGTTTCCAAGTGCGCTTGAAACAATTTCCCGTAAAAACTTTGACCGGTTGCCCTCTGCTTTTTCATCGAGCCATTCCCACATATCGTCTGAAAGCGTAAGAGAGACTTTTTTTGTCGTACCCATGCTAGGACGGCCTACCTTGCTAAGATGCAGCTTTCCCATTGCTAATCTTTGACGGCAATTGACACATAAAATTATGTATTCATCACCATTATAAAAATCAATCACATCATGCGTTCCGCCACAATTCATACACTTCATAGGATCATCTCCATTATTTTAGTTACTCATATTATACCATTTTGGTTACCTTATTTCAAGATGTTTAGGTAACTTAAATTAAAAATAAAAAAAGGATAGCGATTACTACTACCCTTTTTTTATTTAATTTCTATTATTCTATTTTAAGGATTACAAGCTTTTGCAACCACTTTCCAATAATTACTTTCTGTACGGTGTGGCTCAATATTCCAAGGTGTTTTATACTTTTTAGGATAATCAGCGTGACAATGTAATTGGGCCTTCATACTAGCTGTATTCTTCCATTTTAAACTTTTATGATGTTTATCATAAACTACTTTCCATCTGTATTTTTGTAAATGTGCTCCCGCCATTCCCGGAGGATCCTGGTATGCTGGTTTTTTGGGGTAAAGAGACAAAGATACTACACCACTTCTAGTTATCCATTTAGACTTAGAATAATATTGAGAAAACTTAGTTGGCATCGAGGCAAACAAAGTCGGTAAACTTTGTTCATATTTTTCTACCTCACTATTGTCATACACCGCATAAATTGTATCTTCATCCCTTAAACCCTCAGAAAGAGGTACCACGTAAAAATCTCCCTCTGAAAAATCAATTTCATTTGCCTTTTTAGGTGTATATTCATAACCTAACTCATCTGTTTCTGCACTTACTAAATTAATAGGTAATAATACGAATGCTGCCAAAACGAATAAAAACAATTTAGATTTTATTTGCTTTATCCTCCTCAATAAAATAATATTTTAATTACTAAGACACCTTAGATAACTATATAATTACCTAATGGGAAAATATTGTCAACTTAATTTTGTAATATAATCTCAAGTAACAATAATAAAAATAGTTGAGGAGTGAAAATCATAGAAACATTCGATTATTTAAGACCTATTTACTATGTAATCACCTTACTTTTAATATTTAATTTATTTTTTTTGACCTTTCTAAATAAAAAAGTTAAAAAAAATATTTATGTTTTTTTTAACTCAATCGTTCTCACTACAATTGGTTTAATTTTATTATTTCAACAAGGAGTAATTGTAGATGAACTCAATGTATCTGGCGATTCCGTAGTTTTCTATTTATCTATATCTTTTATAATTATAACTATATTAAGTGGCTTATTTGCATTTAAAAAAAGTAAAGAGGGATAACATTTGTTATCCCTTAATAAAATAATTTCTACGTTCCCAGTTCCAAAAAGCAATAATACTAAAAGCTTCCTCGTTTGCTTTTTCCTCGTCATCATCTGTATGAATCAAGTCGCCATCTTCAGCATCATCAAGACGAAATTCTGCATGTATTTCTTTCAACAATCCACCATATGAGATCAACCGTTTACGATGCAATCCTTTTTCTAAATCAGCCACACGCTGCAAATTTTTTTCTTCATCATCTGTCATATAGTCTGTATCTTTTATCGGATATTTTGCTGTTTCATCAATAGCAGATTGAATATCTGACTTGTACTTGTTTTTCGGTTTCACAATTTGGACTTTTACATTTGGATCATAATCCAATTTCATAGCACGTTTCCAAAACTGGATCCATTGCTTTTGATTTATGTAGTTTTCTGTGTTGTAAAAATAAGTGCTTTCAACACATAACAAAACATGCATGTGCTGATTATATGAATTATCAACAGGATTCACTGTTACTTCTGTCGCTCGCATAAAACCAATTAAATTTTTTTCTATTTTTTTATATTTCGTCATACGATTAAAACCCTTAGACATCACAGACAAGCTTTTATTTAATTCTTCACCATCATAAACGTTTTTAACGGTTAATGTGAGAAAAACCCACCTTGCCTTTGGCTTTCGTCTTACCACTTCGGCAACTATTTTTTTCGTTTGACTACTATGCTTCATGGCTCTCCTCCAATTGCAAAGTGAACACAATCGAGACTTACAAAACCATGTCTTAAACAATTTTAAATGTCCTGTATCCTCATTAGCTTTGAACTCTAAAACAGTACCACACTCTTTTACCCGTTCAGCTTTTTTAAATTCTAATATATGCAGAAGTTCATAATAACTAACGTTTGATAGCTTTTTGCTTCGCCAGGGTCTTTCTTTGCCACTTTTTGTCTTATCGACCAAGACCCTTGAATTTTGGTCTAAATTAATGCTATGATTATGACACATAAGGATATAGAAAACCCTCCCATCTGGTATTTGTGAAGTGTGGTAACTTAACTCTATCAGATGGGTTTTCTATATTCAAGGATTTTAATAGACTAGTAGATTCACAAAACCCTTACATATCAAGACTTTGAACATCATTTCAAACCACAAAATAAAAAACTTGTTATTTCTATATGTATCAAGAATAGAAAGAAGTGGTTTTTCGCTTCGCTCAAAACCATAAAAAAAGCACCTGGAAAGGTGCTTTTTTCTATAATTCCATTCCCCGATCTCGATCACGTTCTTTTCTCAATTCCTTAGCATGGACTTTTTCAAATTCATTTCTTTCAGGCGTAATGTTATGTTTTTCTTGAAAGTCCATCGTTTTATCTCGCACTTTGTCTACAAACCCCTTAAATACACTTTTAAAGGCTTTTAAGCCATCTGTGCGCTCTTTTAAGAAGTCTTTGGTACTTTCGTATATCAAACGCACATCACGTCTCAAATCGCTTATATGATCGTTTAATTTACTGTTTTGGCGTTTCAACTCCATATTTTCTACTCGCAAATCCTTATTTTCCATCGTTTGCTTTTGTAGATCACGGGAAAGCGCCTTGTTTTCCTTACCCAACTCTATATTTACTTTAGCAATATCCGTTTTCAAGACATTATCAAGCGTACCCTTTAATCGCTCATTATCTCTAGCAGCAGCCATCAGTTTTTTATAATCTTTTTCGGAAAGTATGACATTCTCAGTAGGCTTTTTTTCTGTTTTTGTCTTTTCCTTACCGAATAACGTTTTTTCACCAGTTGGCACTTCAACTTTTCTCATTTGCCT
>NZ_JBCLVH010000050.1:0-4712 GCF_039548255.1 Lentibacillus songyuanensis | reverse complement strand
TACTCCCACGGGCAAATAATATATAAAGCCCACCTTAACTTATAAAAATTTGTGTCTTGACAATGGGGTCCACTTTATTCTTCTGTAATAACCTTCATTTGTTTTTCACTTTTACCATATAAATATTTGTATCCTTCAGATTGGCATTCAACCCATTGATCTCCTATATATGCATATGCAATTCCAATATTGAAAGGATCATATTTTACCTCAACTTGAGTATTTTCAACTTTTGGATTTCTGAATTGCTCACACCAATAATATGAATATGATAATTTAATACCTTTACCCGGATGTACTTTCCTAGTTTTCCCTTTTGGAGATGGTAATGTCATTAAAGTAAAAGTATCATCATAAGAAATATAGGTATTTGGACGACTTCCAGAAACATTAATTGATTCTTCATATGCCTCTTTTGGACTTTGATGAAGTGATGGATTTATTTTATTGTCATAAACTCTATTAAACCAGTTCTCAAGGGTTTCATTTAAAGTTTCTAGTGTCCAAATTGCATGGTTTTTCGGATTTACTGATTTAGTAACTTGTCTTACATTTTTTGTTAATTGTGTGTTACCAGCAAGGTTATGAATAAACAATTTATTAGCTATGCCGAATAATCTTTCCACATCATTTCCATATCTTGATTTTGCAGCAGGCCTCTGTTTCTTGTGAACACCATAAAAGGCCAGTAAAGACTCAAAATAAACACTATGAAATTCTTTTCCTCCATCCAAAACAAGGAAGTTAGGTAGTCGGTTATAATTCTTTACACATTCCCTAACAATCATCATACAACTGCGGTATGAAGGTGGTTCAAATGTTAGATAAAAGGCAAGGACTCTTCTAGAAAAGGCATCAATCATCACGGTAAGCCACGGCCGCATGGTCTTATGACTAGTAAGTTTTAGTTCAATATCTAGCTCAGTATGATCAATATGTGCCAGTTCGAAAACTCGCTCCCCATGCCTTGGAGTTGTAAATTCCAGTTCAGTATAAAATTCCTCAAACTTATATGCTGCTCTTCTTCCTTTTCTAGATTCTTCCACTTCATATTTAGATAGATTATTAATCGCAGTACACAATGTTTGATATGATGGTGGATCAATATTGAGTTCTTCACATTTAACTAACAATTCACGATAAACTTGTTTCGCTGTTTTAGATTTTATATTTTTGTAACTTTCATTTATTACATCAGCCATTAGCTTTTCTGTTTCAGGTGGCAATTTCGAATTTTTATTTCCTCTTTTTTTGATTCTAGGAAGAAGTCCGACAAAACCATTTCCATATAATTCTTCAGCATCACTGAATTTTTTTACCCAATTTCTGAGACTTCTTCCAGTAACATTTAACTCAACATTTTCTCCGTTTAGATATTTTGTAACAATTTCATATTTCTTGTTTGCTTCCTCCAAATCTCTTTCACTTGCTTCTGCAATCATCTTGTTTAATTTATTACTCTCATTATTGTTCTCTTTTTCTAAAGCTCGAATAATGCCTTCTGATATATATAATTCAAATAAATCAACAGGTAATTTAGAATCCTCATTAAAGCTTTTTGAGTATAGATAGACTATTTTTTCGCTACGGTCATAATTTATGATAGTCCAGATGCTATCTCCCCATAAAATACTGTTACCTGATTTTAATTCAATTTTGTTAGGTGACTTTCTTTTTCTGCTTGGTTTTTCAATTATCGAAAAACCTTTATGCTGTTCTTTATTTAGATATACTTTTACACCCTCTGGTTCGGTTATTAAATCATTGTACAAATCAATATAGATTATGTTATTTGCTATTAAGTCATATATATCATCAGAGGTAAATTGTTCCTCAGCATTTTGAATAAGGTCTAGCATAGTTATACCGGGAGTTGATATAATAGCCTCCTTAATCTTTGCAATGGTTTGATCTCCGGGAATATGATCCGTGGTAATATAATCCTCCAGAAATTCAAGGTTACGTTGAAGTATCCAATTAATCTCAGATGACGAACGTACAAGAAAATCCAAACCAAACTGTATTGCATAATTTTTTCCGAGTGAGAATTCCCATCTTCCATTATTTCTAAAATATCTATCTGGTTTTTCCTGAGACTTCTTAATAAGATGTTCTTCTGTCTTGCATTCTACCCAATAGGCTCTTTTCTTTTCGATTACAAAAAAATCTGCTGTATACCAATAAGCCATTTTTCTATTTTTATCTTTCTTACTTTGAAAATAATTCATTTTTATTTTGGGTGGTTGATCATAATACTCCAAAACATCATCATTAAATTCCATCATATAGATAGTTGGTAATTCAACCTTATGGCTCTCAAATTGAATGGTAACCCCCATCTTTTTACTGCTATACCTTCCGCTAACGTTATTTCTACCTCCCCCGACCCGTCTTGCTGGCGGAGACTGTCTTATACGTTGAATTTCCTTCTTTGCTTCTTCCGTTAAGTCCATTCTTGCTGCCCAATCTTCAAACTCACTGGAACTCATCATTGAAATATATCCTCCTATTCTTATACTCATAACCACTTTGTACTAATAAAAATTTCCAATAATCTTGTAAAACCTTTTCTTTTAAAACCCCATTTTTATTAATCATGTTTTCAACTTTTCTACGACTAGGATATAATCCTTCATTTTCCAGCTCATTAAAGGCTAGCTTAATTTGTTCTTTTAACCTTTCAATTCTCAGCCCTGACTTTTCTTTTATATAGTCGTAATATCTCCTCGATATTTGTTTACAAAGATCCGGAAAGTTTCTGTACAATACCCTTTTATCTCGACCAATTACTTTTGCAACTGAATTCATCGATATAGGAGTTTCTGTACTCAAATGTTCTATCAGTTTTCTCTCAATTACATCGTAATTAAGTGGTTTCCGAGTTGGTTTTGTTTCATTATTAATGACCTGCCTGTCATTAATTTGAAATATATTAACATCTAAATTTAGGGATTCTAAGAGGAAATCTAAAACTTTTTTGTTTAATTTAAAAGAAATTTTAAGTATGTTATCTAAAGAAGGGAAGTTTTGGCCATTTAACCAATATCGTAGAGTGTTTTTTGGAATATTTAGGTATCTTGAAAAACCTGCAACATTATTTGAAAAATATTCTTCATTTATTACGTTCAATTTGCTTATAAATGTATGCTTAAAACTTTGAACGTCTATCTTGTTATGATTTATTGATAAAATATCTTTCATATTTTCATAAACATAAAGTTCCCACCTGAATTTTTTTAGATTGATTCTATTGCTTTTACTTTCTTGGGCTAATATAGAAGAACAATGTGGACAATAGCCGGGAACCATTTGTCTGCGTATGATATCAACTTCCTTTTTACATATAGGACATCTATCAATTAAAAAGCGACTATGTTTTTTGCAAATCTCTACAGGTTTTAAGTGCCATATCAGCGGGTAATAAATAACCTTTCCATCCTTCTCCCAAGTTCTAATACAGTCAGGACACCAAGCGAGTGTATCCTTCAATAAATTTCTCAATGGAATGAATTCTTTTAGGTTGTACAAGGTTAAATTAATTAGGTCGTCTCTGGATGTTAATTTTTCAACTGTCCATGCAAGTTCAACAGCATTTTCCATGTATCCATTTACAGTTTTTGCCTTTTCATAAAAGCGGTTCCCTCCATAAGCTGAAGCCCGTTCTAAATAACCCTTATTCATTTCAGGAAAAATCATCTTATTAAATAAATGACCAACAGATATGTTATGTTCATATGCTACTCTAATTAAATAACTGCTAAGGCTTTCAACTAACTCAGTTTGTAAACCAATTGGTTCAATACTGTATAAATCACTTCTAGAATCTAAATATATTTCTATCATTCTATTACACCCCATATATTTAATAGACTAATAGTTATTATTGCCATATAAAGTATTTAAATATGCACCTTTTCCTTATCAGGTCGTTTTACGGGCATAAATAGTCTCTTTAGAGCTTTATTTGGATCCATGTAAGATATTTTTGTTTTTATTCACACATGAATATAAGGTCTAAATATACGATTTAGGGTACATTTAGACCTTATTTTTAAATTAAAAAATAAAATAAAAAAATTACAGTTAGCTATTCGAATAGCTTTTTTAATAGAGTATAATACTTAAAATTATCTTAGGAGGTTTAATAAATGCTATCATTTAGAGCTGTTTTTACTATGGAAGAGGAAAAAAATAATTATAATCGTGTAGATGTAACTTGGTACGATTGTCCAATTGACGAACCGTTTAACTATCAATACTTCGAAAATGAATCAAATAGCTATATTGCATGGACAGAGGACCTTATTAATTTTCACCAATGGATTTTTAAATATTTTTATCAAGGTTATGTACTCCAACAATTTGAGTTGATCATATACCAAGACCATAATCAGACTGAAGATGAAGTCCTATTCTCGATTCCATATTTTAATATTAAATATAAGGATTGTTTAAATATAATTCACGATGGATTAGTTAATTATAAAAGAGAAATAGTAGAAATTAACTTTATTAAATCGGTACAAAATTATGAGCATATTTTTAATAGAATCATTCTCTTTAAAAGCCATTGGTCAAGATTGGCAAATATAAAGAGTAATAAAGGAAATAAGTTAATTGAGAATGACCATATATTATAATGGACCCATAAATCTAGACACGAAATAAGGAGATGTTAAAGTAGATTTATGGGGAAAAGAAAACAATATTCA
>NZ_JBCLVH010000049.1:0-4748 GCF_039548255.1 Lentibacillus songyuanensis | reverse complement strand
TCGACAAGAAAATATATGAATTTATTAAATCGGATCGATCCATCTAGTAATTGGATTTACTGGAATTTATTGTAAACCAATTAGGGTGGGCTTAGTTCATTGCCTTTTTTAGCTACACCACCTTCAAAGCAGCAACGTTTTTAGAGTTTTACTCTTGACATATTACCGCTGCTCTTGATTATTTAAACCGTTTTCAAATTTGATTCTAATTGTTAATTGTCTATTTTTTGTGTGGAAAGTACGACTTCTTTTTGACAATCAATCCTTCGTTTAGAGATAGGCTTTTCATCTAAATAATAACCCCATAAAATCTACATATTTATTTGCTAAACTGTTATATTATGCAGGGAGGTAGCGCTATGAGAGTTGTTTTATTTGAAATCGGAGATTTTCCTATCCGGTCCTATGGTATCGTGGTAGCACTTGCGATGTTATTAGGTTTGGGAGTTGCCTATTATTTGGCACGAGGAACAAAATATCAAAAACATGTAGTTGATATGACAGTATTTCTTATTATAGGGGCAATCATTGGGGCGCGCTTTTGGCACGTATTTTTCTTCCAATGGGAAAGCTACCGGGAAAATCTAGGTCAGATTTTTGCTATTTGGAATGGTGGCCTAGCTATTCAGGGAGGTTTAGTTGGGGGTTTTATTACTGGTGCAATCTATACGTGGCGTCATAAACTAAGCTTTTGGGAATTTGCTGATATAATGGCACCGGCTATTATTTTTGGACAGGCGATCGGTCGAATTGCCTGTTTATTAAATGGGGATGCCTTTGGTTCACCGACGGGGTCTAACTTTGGATTAGTTTACCCAGAAGGGACAATTGCGTACAGTGTATACGGCTCGCAACCGCTTTGGCCAGCAGAGGTTTGGGAAGGGCAATGGGACTTTATTGTATTTGGATTATTACTTATCATGAAGAACAAAATGTGGCCAACAGGTTTCATTTTTTTGGCCTACAATATCCTTTATTCAATTGGACGTTTTTCACTTGGATTTTTGCGTGGTGACTCACCAAGATATTTGTTTGACTTAACCGCAGGACAGTGGACAAGCATAATTGTTATAATTATTTCGCTGATCCTAATCGGCTATTTCTATTTAAAATCACGACAAAAAAGTGTGAATGCATAAAAATGATTCCGTCCGTTAGGGTTTAAGAATGGATAAAAATGCGGTAGCTGTTTGCTACCGCATCATTTTTTCTTCCATTTTCCTCAATCGATCATCAATCATATCGACTTTTTGTTTGATTTGTTGGGTCATCCTCATATGTTCCATCATCATGTTTTTCATCTCTTCCATTCCTATCATGGACATATCTGTTTCCGTTCTTCCTGTATAATTAGGGTAATAATTAGGGTATTGATAATAGTTATACAATTTTTTCACTCCCATATGACATTTTCCTAATATATATATGAATGGGCCTCAAATATGTGTATAATTTACCAATCTTATCATAAGTCTTTATTATTTAGAACATCATGTGTAGTGACGAAATATCATTAACTTTTATATCATGGTCAGTTTTGTTATTTTATCCAGAACGGTTCTTGACTGTCAATTTATTCTATTAATAGCAGTAATATTTATTTTCATAAACCTTCGTAAGCATACCGGAAATTGGTTGTTTCACTATCCGAAAATTAAAAATCAGGTTTTATGACTATTTTTTTTGTTTCTTCGTTAATGTACACATGAAAATCATTGATCCCTTTACGATAAAAATAATTTCGTATTTCTTTTGGTATATAAATGTTTCCTCCGCGTCCTACTGTGCTCATAACATCGATTGAATTTTCATTTTCCTTGGAGTACAGTACTAAAATGTTATTATTTTCTATTGTGAATTTAACTAAATTACCTTCTTCAATTTGCAACATCCGTCTCCACTTAACGGGGATTAAGAAATTATTGCTGCAATCAATGTTGATAAACTTTCCGATTGCTATCATGTTAAACCTCCACCTAATGAATATAGCCTATTGCATTATTATAAAAATTAATTGTGTAGAATCTATGAATTTCCAGCTATAAAAAATTGGTTAAGGTATTTAATTTGATGGCAGAAGAGGTGACAAAGGAAGTTTCAAATAAGGGTAAAATGAAGGTTTGGGATACAATGGTACAAAGCCGGGACCTACTATTGTCGTTTGAGAAGGAGACTGTGCCCATCTATTTGAAAATTAACACAATGGCATGTTTTCATTTTTTTGGTGTCAGTACTATTCTATACATCCCGGCTAATCATAGTATCTAACACCGATTTCAGACTCCTGGCAATAATATTCTAGGAAAGGGTGTTGTATGAATTTCTTCTGTTTACAGAAAAACATATTTGACCTTTGTATTTATAAAATTTATTAATGGGGACTAGATTGATGTTAAATCAAATACAATTAAAGAGAGGATCATGAACAATCGTTTAGAATGGGATTATTGATTAGACGTCTTATTTTTGGAATCATTATGCTGTCACATGGTGTGTGGTCTTGCGTGATTTAAAATCTCCATTACTATGGAGTATGTGTGACTGAGAATCAAGGATGCAGTGTATTATAAAAAAAATTCACCTTCACATTGGTCTAACGCCCACTCACTAGGCATGTGCGTATACATATCATGTCATGTACAATAACACTCTTGGGAGGATTTAATTTTGCATACCACAAATTATGTTAATCAATATGAGCATGAATCTACACGTCATCACTATGACTTAGGGCTATTAAATACTGTACAGCATTGCGCAAATACATGCGAACATATGACTAGTATGTTGCTTTGTTCACACGATCCTCATTGTAGAGGTATTCAGTTGAGTCACTTAAGAGACTGTGCTGATATTTGTGCATTAATGGTCGATTATTTAACACGCTCCAGTTATTTTTCGAAATCATTGTCCAGCTTCTGCGCTTACGTTTGTGAGGTTTGCGGGAATACTTGTCTACAATTCCCTGACCAAGAATCACAAAGATGTGGACATATATGCCTAAATTGTGCAAAAGAATGTAAAGAGTTTGCTGGGTGTTAGTTTTTAAATCAAGTCTATTCTAAAAGATAAACCCCGGATAAAAAAATATCCCGTATTGCGTTAAATACGGGATTACTTAATTAGCGGATTTCAAGTCATAGTTGATGAAATGAATTTAAGCAAGGTAGGTTTAATTTCATCATATAATAGTGGATATTGATGCTTGCTATTATATTGTATTTACGATCATGAAACCTTCATCGTACCGAGCATCCCCGACTCTTTATGCCCCGGTATTGTACAAACAAAACGATAAACACCTTGCTCATCGGGGGTAAAGGAAACGGTTTGTTTTTCCCCGGGAACAGCATGCAGATGAATAGGATTTGCATCCTGCCCATGTTTATGAGAGGAATTTTGTTGGACATTCTCCGGATTAAAATCAATAACCTCCAGATCATGTTCTACCGTACCAGTATTCTCTATCGACAATGTTATCGTTTCCCCAACTTTGATGTTAATATTGTTAGGTAGAAAATCGTATTCTTTGGTTTTTATTAATAAACTGTTGTCACTTTCTTTCTGCCCAGAATGATTTTGTTCAGCGGAACCAGTTCCGGTAAAAATTGGACCGGTTTGATTGAATGCAAAAAATAGTAATCCCATTAGGGCAACAGGAACCAGTGGGTTACGATAAAAAGCCGTTACCTTTCCATTTACTTCTTTTTGAATCATATATACCAGGATCAGCACTGTAGCAAGGAATAAAAAGAACATTGTTTTAATCATTGCTTCCCGGTACTCCGTTGCAATCATGACTCCAAGCATAGCGCCCATCATTCCACCCATAAGACCTGATAAGAGTCCGTCCAGCACTGCCATAATACTTACAGGTACACCCGCCAAAAAACCCGCAACCATACCAGCTATCATTCCTAATATGGTGGCTACAAATAAATTATCGGAAAATAAAATCCCGAAAATTAAACCAACAATTAAGCCAGCGCTCATTCCCAGTGTCATTGCAATCATCATACCAGTCATACAAGGGATTTTCTTTCTATTGTAGACTGTTTTGCCAATAATAACAAAGGAGAGCAAGACGATTATCAGAAATATTAAATACAATGTTGTCCCCATTTTCTTCAAACTCCTTTCTTCTTGTCCAAATAGTAAATTATATGTATGTCCCAACTTAAAATATACCAATAATTCATGTTGTGTACGTGAATAGAGATCCTTTTTGAACAATTTATGAACATTTACCATCTTTATGATTCCACACAATTTCTGGACAAATTTTGTTTATGATAAGCTAATACTCAAGTTTTATGAGTTCAAAACCGTTTCGATACCGTTTCGATTATTAGAATAACTGATTTACTTGTATTATGAGAGATTATCACTTTTTCCGTTATCTCAAATTTTTAAATAGTCTATGAGTACTTGTTTTCTCTCTAAAGCAGATTAGCAAAAATAATGATACGACAATTTTCCATCCTACAATTTACAGGGCAGGTGTCACGCTTAATCTTTGGGCTACTTTTGTAATCCCTGTGAAGAAGATTTTTATCCTGTATATAAAGAAAGAGCAGCGGTAATATGTCAAGAGTAAATTTCTAAAAACCTTGCTGCTTTGAAGGTGGTTTAGCTAAAAAAGGCAATACTGAACTAAGCCCACCCTAATTGGTTTACAATAAATTCCAGTAAATCCAATTACTAGATGGATTGATCCGATTTAATAAATTCATATATTTTCTTGTCGG
>NZ_JBCLVH010000048.1:0-2992 GCF_039548255.1 Lentibacillus songyuanensis | reverse complement strand
TTTTGTACCTTGAAAACTAAATAAGAGAAAGACAACAACGACATCAAACGTTAAAGTTCTTAAATATAGTTAAGTGATAAAGAGCGCACGGTGGATGCCTTGGCACTAGGAGCCGATGAAGGACGGGACTAACACCGATATGCCTCGGGGAGTCGTAAGTAGACTGCGATCCGGGGATTTCCGAATGGGGGAACCCGCTGTTCGTAATGGAGCAGTACATGTACCTGAATACATAGGGTGCATGAGGCAGACCCGGGGAACTGAAACATCTCAGTACCCGGAGGAAGAGAAAGCAAACGCGATTTCCCAAGTAGCGGCGAGCGAAACGGAAACAGCCCAAACCAACAGGCTTGCCTGTTGGGGTTGTAGGACACTCCATTGGAGTTACCAAGAAATTCTTTAGATGAATCGATCTGGAACGATCAGCCAAAGCAGGTAAGAGCCCTGTAATCCAAAAGGAATTTCCTCCGGAGTGGATCCTGAGTACGGCGGAACACGTGGAATTCCGTCGGAATCCGGGAGGACCATCTCCCAAGGCTAAATACTCCCTAGTGACCGATAGTGAACCAGTACCGTGAGGGAAAGGTGAAAAGCACCCCGGAAGGGGAGTGAAATAGAACCTGAAACCGTGTGCTTACAAGTAGTCGAAGCCCGTTAATGGGTGACGGCGTACCTTTTGTAGAATGGACCGGCGAGTTACGATCGTATGCGAGGTTAAGTGGAAGACACGGAGCCGCAGCGAAAGCGAGTCTGAACAGGGCGAATATAGTATGCGGTCGTAGACCCGAAACCGTGTGATCTACCCATGTCCAGGGTGAAGGTCAGGTAACACTGACTGGAGGCCCGAACCCACGTATGTTGAAAAATGCGGGGATGAGGTGTGGGTAGGGGTGAAATGCCAATCGAACACGGAGATAGCTGGTTCTCTCCGAAATAGCTTTAGGGCTAGCCTCAAGGAGTGAGAGTACTGGAGGTAGAGCACTGATTGGACGAGGGGCCCTCACCGGGTTACCGAATTCAGTCAAACTCCGAATGCCAGCTACTTAACCTTGGGAGTCAGACTATGGGTGATAAGGTTCATAGTCGAAAGGGAAACAGCCCAGACCGCCAGCTAAGGTCCCAAAGTATACGTTAAGTGGAAAAGGATGTGGCGTTGCTTAGACAACCAGGATGTTGGCTCAGAAGCAGCCATCATTTAAAGAGTGCGTAATAGCTCACTGGTCGAGTGACACTGCGCCGAAAATGTACCGGGGCTAAACGTATCACCGAAGCTGCGGATTGTTCTTCGAACAATGGTAGGAGAGCGTTCAACGTGCTGTGAAGTCAGACCGTGAGGACTGGTGGAGCGCGTTGAAGTGAGAATGCCGGTATGAGTAGCGAAAAAAGAGTGAGAATCTCTTTCACCGAATGCCTAAGGTTTCCTGAGGAAGGCTCGTCCTCTCAGGGTTAGTCGGGACCTAAGCCGAGGCCGACAGGCGTAGGCGATGGACAACAGGCAGATATTCCTGTACCACCTCATGACCATTTGAGCAATGGGGAGACGCAGAAGGATAGGGAAAGCGCACCGATGGATGTGTGCGCCCAAGCAGTGAGTGAGTTGGATAGGCAAATCCGTCCAACAATCACAAGCTGTGATGGGGAGCGAAATTGTTCGCGAAGTTCCTGATTTCACACTGCCAAGAAAAACCTCTAGCGAGGTCACAGGTGCCCGTACCGCAAACCGACACAGGTAGGCGAGGAGAGAATCCTAAGGTGATCGGGAGAACTCTCGTTAAGGAACTCGGCAAAATGACCCCGTAACTTCGGGAGAAGGGGTGCTTCTTGCAAGAGAAGCCGCAGTGAATAGGCCCAAGCGACTGTTTAGCAAAAACACAGGTCTCTGCGAAGCCGAAAGGCGAAGTATAGGGGCTGACACCTGCCCGGTGCTGGAAGGTTAAGGGGAAGCGTTAGCGCTTTATGCGCGAAGCGTTGAACCGAAGCCCCAGTAAACGGCGGCCGTAACTATAACGGTCCTAAGGTAGCGAAATTCCTTGTCGGGTAAGTTCCGACCCGCACGAAAGGTGCAACGACTTGGGCACTGTCTCAACGAGAGACCCGGTGAAATTATAATATGCGTGAAGATGCGCATTACCCGCGACAGGACGGAAAGACCCCGTGGAGCTTTACTGTAGCCTGATATTGCATGTTGGTACAGCTTGTACAGGATAGGTGGGAGCCTTAGAAGCCGGAGCGCTAGCTTCGGTGGAGGCACCCGTGGGATACCACCCTGGTTGTACGGACATTCTAACCCAGGGCCGTGATCCGGTCCGGAGACAGTGTCAGGCGGGCAGTTTGACTGGGGCGGTCGCCTCCTAAAAGGTAACGGAGGCGCCCAAAGGTTCCCTCAGAATGGTTGGAAATCATTCGCAGAGTGTAAAGGCACAAGGGAGCTTGACTGCGAGACCTACAAGTCGAGCAGGGACGAAAGTCGGGCTTAGTGATCCGGTGGTTCCGCATGGAAGGGCCATCGCTCAACGGATAAAAGCTACCCCGGGGATAACAGGCTTATCTCCCCCAAGAGTTCACATCGACGGGGAGGTTTGGCACCTCGATGTCGGCTCATCGCATCCTGGGGCTGTAGTCGGTCCCAAGGGTTGGGCTGTTCGCCCATTAAAGCGGTACGCGAGCTGGGTTCAGAACGTCGTGAGACAGTTCGGTCCCTATCCGTCGTGGGCGTTGGAAGTTTGAGAGGAGCTGTCCTTAGTACGAGAGGACCGGGATGGACACACCGCTGGTGTACCAGTTGTTCCGCCAGGAGCATAGCTGGGTAGCTACGTGTGGCAAGGATAAGTGCTGAAAGCATCTAAGCATGAAGCCCCCCTCAAGATAAGACTTCCCATCACTTCGAGTGAGTAAGATCCCTCAGAGACGATGAGGTTGATAGGTCCGAGGTGGAAGCGTGGTGACACGTGGAGCTGACGGATACTAATCGATCGAGGACTTATCTATATCT
>NZ_JBCLVH010000047.1:0-5514 GCF_039548255.1 Lentibacillus songyuanensis | reverse complement strand
ATGAGGTGAAAGTCTCACGTACAGTGTGAACGAGGGGAAAAGGGAGCGATAACGTCAAACCCTTACCTATTCGTATGCATAGCAATGTACCAGATCGGGTCATTTAATTGAATTATATCAAACACACGCATTGTGTAAAAACAATTTGACATATAGCGTGTATTTTTTTATAATTAATATGTAAAAAGTTATTTACATTATAAGGGTGTGCAAAATGAAAAATACAATTAGAACCTTAAGACAAAAAAAGAAAATATCTCAGGAGGAACTTGCACGCCTATGTGGTGTAACTAGACAAACCATTAATGCTATTGAAAATGATAAATATGATCCAACTTTGAGTTTGGCGTTTAAGTTATCGAAAAACCTTTCTACTACAGTAGACCGTCTATTTATTTTTGAGGAGGAGTCTAAATGAAATCACGTAAACCAGACGAAATGGAACACAACATAATTTGAAATCTGCAAGAAATGCGTTTATATTTTATGCTGTAGCATTGTTTGTATGGGGAACTTATGATTTTATTGATACAGGCAATGCTAATTTGCAACTGACCATTTTTACGATAGGAGTGCTAATATTTTCGTGGTCAAGAATTGTTTTAGATAAACAAACGGAAACGGAAGAAAAGAAAGTACAAATTCCATCTAAGACAATTTTATGGACAGTTTTTTACTTTGTTCTTTTTCTCGTTATTATGCTTATAGTTAGTTTCTTTTTTTAAAGACTTCGGGCGCGATAATCAAACAATGTAATGCCACAACAGAGCCTTTTAATTAAATACATGTGCATCTTTATAAAGGTGCAGTTTTTTTAAATATAAGTTGTAATATATAATTGAAAAATATCAATTATATATTACAATAGAATAAAGGATTTGGGGTGATTAATTTGAAAGAAATCTCTGTTAAAAATAGAGTGAAGGTTGCCCGTATTGAGAAAGGAGATTTAACACAAGGCGATTTTGCGAAACTGGTTGGAGTTACTCGACAGACAATGAATTTAATCGAAGCACAAAAATATAACCCGACTATAAAAGTTTGTCTGCTTATTAGTAAGTATCTAGAAAAACCTTTAGATGAATTATTTTGGATAGGGGAATAACTTGAAAGGAGATGTTAGTTAAATGAAACGTTTTATTGGAATGCTTATTGGTGGGATTATTGGCGTTGGAATTGCAAGTCTCATTAGGGGTGAAATACAATGGGGACTATTGATAGGGCTTCTTATTGGTATCATTATTTCAGAATGGAAAACAAAGGATAGCGTAGACAAAGGCGAAGTAAAAACTGACGAGAGGGTCGATAACAATATGAGAAAGTTTATGATATCAACTTTTGGTTTATCAAACTTCCTCTTGCTGATATATCTAGTTATATGTGATTTAGTTTTAGACCAACAAACCATTGAAATCAGATATTTGATTTATTATGTGTTAGCTACATTTTTTGTTTGTTTGTTTATTGGTCCTGTAATTGTGAAAAGGAAATAAGATGTTTGTTATAGTTATGATTGCTGAAAAAAATAAATTGCCATTTAAGCTAAAGGTCGCAATTCTGGAAAAGAACTGCGACCCGTATGGTGAAATCGGGCCATTCAGTTGTGGAATAAACGGAAATGAATATGTTTTACTGCATTGTTGTAAGGAAGGTGCTTTAATGAGAAATGTAAGGGACGCTGCGGCCATATCTTTGGCTATTGTTATCATCAAGTTAGCATTAAGACTGATTCCACCCGCAAAAGGGTTTGTTAATCTCTTTGAAGATGGTATCTGGCTTGGGATGGGGATTATTTTAACATCTTATATAGTTATATTCATTGTCGTTTTCCTAATACTTGTAGTAATTAGAAGGCGTAAGAAGAAAGATGTTGAAGGCAAATAAGATAAAGATGCCGTCATGCAATAAAACCAGCTAATAGTTGTCAACATTTTTCTGTGAAAAATATAGAACTTACATGATATACTAAAATGGGTATGCCAAATAACCTTCCTTTATTTAACTGGAAGGATTTGTACTATTTACTTAAAAATGCCACTTAAGCAACATTTTCGAAAGGCGTTTTATTTTTTAATAATACATAAATCCAATGTAAGAGCTTATTCGCACAAGCAATTATGGCTACTCTAAAGGGTTTTCCTTCTTCACGTTTCTTGTCGCAAAAATCTCTTAGTCTTTTATTTCTAGGGATAATTTCATCACTTGATTTTTGTTTACGGGAATCCCTTATACCGCATTGTACAGCCGTATAAAGAGCCTGACGCAATCGTGTAACCGGCATTGGGGAATATTAATCCCCTTTATGATAGAATAAAGAATATATATGAACAATTTTTGAGGTGGAAAATGTGATATTAAACCGTATTTATTATAAAACATTAGATTATATAAAACAGGTTAAAAAGGTTGAAAGAAAGAAAATCGGACAGTTTTTCACTCCCCCGACAGTTGCAAGCTATATGGCGGAGTTGATGACGTACAACCAACCCAATATAAATATCCTAGACACTGGTGCGGGAACAGGGATATTGATAGGCGCATTATGCCAAAAAATTTTAAATAACGACACAATAACAACTATTCATGTTGACCTATATGAAAATGATGAAAACGTGTTGCCTGCACTGACGGAAAATATGATATTAGTAAAAAGAGAATTAGAAAAGAGAGGGAAAACATGTAGTTATAACATTATTCAGGAAAACTTTATTCTTCATAATGAGGATTTTTGGAACGATAATTTATGGTATGATAACGAAGATAAGACTGAAGAAAACTTATATGACGTAGTTATTTCAAATCCTCCATATAGAAAAATTAAAAAATCTGCACCGGAAGCACTTGTTATGAATTATGTAGTCCATGGACAACCTAATATTTACTTTTTATTCATGGCTCTATCTACCAAGCTACTTAAACCAAACGGTCAATTAATTTTTATTACTCCCCGTAGCTTTACATCAGGGGCATATTTCAAAAAATTTCGAGCGTATTTTCTTCATAATATGCAACTGACAAACTTGCATTTATTTCATTCAAGGGGAGATGTATTTAATAGCGAAAAGGTATTACAAGAAGCTATTATTTTGAAAGCAGTTAAAACGAATGATTTCTTTCCCACTATTTCGGTATCTTCCAGTGAAAATGCTGATTTAAGTTCAAATTTCAGCTATAAAGTACCTTATGAAACCGTAGTTGATATGAAATCAGAAGATTTATTTATTATGATACCGACTTCTATCCAAGAAGTTGAACTGCTCGATACGGTTAAAAAGTGGGAAAGCAATTTATTACGATTAGGTTTTAAATTAAAAACAGGGCCAGTTGTGGATTTTAGATCTACACAATTCTTAAAAGAAGAAAATAGTGAAAAAACTGTGCCTCTTATTTGGGCAAGTCACTTTAAAAATAATGAAATATTATTCCCCAGATCACCGAATAAGTACCCACAATACATTGAAAACACTGATGAAAGTAAGGGCTTATTATTACCGAATAAAGATTACATTCTTGTGAAACGATTTACAAGCAAAGAAGAAAAACGAAGGGTACAAAGTTCACTATATTTATCTGAAGCACTTCCTTTTTTAAAAATTGGTATAGAAAACCACTTGAATTACGTAACTAAATTAAACGGAGATATAGAAAAGGAAGAGCTTTATGGGCTGTTTGCCTTGCTAAACAGCTCTTTCATAGACACATATTACAGAATATTAAATGGGAGCACACAAGTTAATGCAACAGAGGTAAATACAATCCCACTCCCTTCTTTAGAAATTGTAAAAGAAATTGGAAGGAAGCTCATAAAAACTAAAAATATTACTACGGAAAATTGCGATAGTATAATCATGGAGTTATTTGTAGTCAATGATGCGAATACAACGACTGCAAAAGTCATATAGGGGAGAGAGAATTTATGGGTAAATTAGAGGAAGCCAGGGAAATTTTAAAAGCATTAGGTACTCCCAAGGAATTTTATAATAATAGGGGCGCTAGAAATGCCTATACATTTTTAGCACTAGCAGGTATAAAGGAAAATGATAATTGGAGTGCTACTTCCAATAAGTCCCTGAGAACTGTTGATATGATGAATTTTATGGCTAAAAACTACAATAAAATTTATCAGCCCAATTCAAGAGAGAATATTCGTAAAGATGCTGTAAAACCATTAGTCAATGGTGGTATTGTCTTTAAAAATGAAGACGATAATGAAAGGGCCACAAATAGTGGGTATTATTCTTACAAACTAACAGATGAAGTATTAGAAGTAATTAGGGCTTATGGTTCTCCGGAATGGGATAAAAAAGTGGAATATTGGCTGAAGAACCATGAAACTTTAATTAAAAAATATGCGCAAATTAGAGAAATGGCTAAGATCCCTGTTGAAATAAATGGTCAAGAGCTTAAATTTAGTCCTGGACAACATAATAATTTGCAAAAAGAAATTATTGAAGAATTCGCCCCAAGGTTTGCCCCTGGTGCAGAAGTTCTATACGTGGGAGATACTATAAAAAAGGATTTAGTAAAAAATCGTGAAAAATTAGAGAAACTTGGAGTCCGTATTACTGATCACGATAAGCTACCAGATGTAGTTCTTTATGTAGAAGAGAAAAATTGGCTATATTTTATTGAAGCAGTTACAAGTGTCGGACCAATCTCTATAGAACGAATGCAAGAAATAAATGATATACTAGAAAACTGTGATTGTGGCATTGTATATGTTACTGCATTCTTGGATATGACCAGCAAAAATGGATTTAAAAAATTCATTAGTGAGATAGCTTGGGAAACTGAAATTTGGATTGCTAATAATCCTGATCACATGATACACCTAAATGGTGACAAATTTTTCGGTCCAAGATAAACCGACTATTTTAAATCACAAAAACTTCCACTCGCTATCAAAGGTGCTAACATCTAAGTAAATATGATAATCGTAATATATCATAAACTTTTGATAAACATTTTAAATGAAGTTCAAGGGTAATAAAAAAGGAGTTGGAAACGAAAAAGGATTTATAGATACAAAGCCAGAAATACATATTTGGATTTAGTTATATGAATAAATATTGTAGTCATGGTCTAAAGTATAAATAACTCACCTTTTCATCTCAAGAACTTGCCAGCATGAAAAAAGGTGAGTTTAAAATATGTGTCTAATGTTTTTTCTATTTAGCACGGGTCAGATGTCCTTTTTCTCTAGGTGGTTTGTCTGTTCTTAAATTTCTATGTTTAATTTCTTTGAAAGCCATTTCAGTAAATTCCTTATCGTTGATATCTAACGGCTTTATGATAAATATGCAATAACAACTCATTGGAGATATAAAACCACGGGTACAAGGATTCACTTCCCTTTTTGTGGATCAGATCTATTCTTATATTCCCTAAAGCATAAATTTTTATTTGTAAATGTTATACCTGAACGGGCGCGATTGTGGTGCGAAATGTTCTTAGTTCAAATGGAGGATGGTCACATCACTCCAGTAAAGACTAGGCAATTCCAACTTATGGAAT
>NZ_JBCLVH010000046.1:0-6248 GCF_039548255.1 Lentibacillus songyuanensis | reverse complement strand
GCTACTTGATTTGGATCTTTTTCCACCTGTTCTTCGAACAGACAATGAATTGTTTTCTCTTTCGGATAAGGCATTTCTGTGTCATTGAATTCCACCAGCAGTTGATGTCTTTCCTGTTCTGTGAACATTTCTAATTCACAAATTTTTTGTTTGGGATGGGCCACCATTTCCTTTACAATCCGTATGAAATGTTGAGACATTCGCTGAATCGTTTCCCCAAGAAATAACGCTGTGCTATACTCGATTTCACACTCAATTTGTTTTTGCGTCTCTCTTGCAGATAGGGTTAAATCAAACTTAGAAATTCGATAATCTATTTCCCATGGCTCGACTTGTAATCCTTCCAGGTCAAGCAATCCTACGTCAAAGTTTTGCATGGTAAACATTGCCTGGAACAATGGATTGCGACTTGGATCTCTATCAAGAGTTAACTTTTCTACCAACAATTCAAATGGATAATCCGCATGATCATAAGCAGCAATTGCTTTATTCTTTACCTCTTGAATCAAATCTTCGGTTCGCTTTTGACCATCCGGATAGTTACGCATCACCAACGTGTTGACAAACATTCCTATCATCGATTGGACGTCTGGATGTGGTCTTCCAGCTACAGGCGTTCCAACTGAAATATCGGATTGATTGGTATACTTGTGTAATAAGACATTATATGCAGAGAGCAAAAGCATATACAGGGTCGTTCCTGTTTCGGAAGCCAATTGTTTAAGCGATTGGGTTATTTCTTCATCCAACACGAAGGCTAGATGACTTCCTTCAAAGCTTTGCATGCCTGGCCGTGGATAATCTGTAGGTAGTTCTAAAACCGGAACAGAATCTGAGAAGACATTTAACCAATAATTCTCTTGTTGTTTAAATCCTTCGGATTGTATCCACTGATCTTCCCATACTGCAAAATCTTTATAATGTATTTTAAGTTCTGGTAACATTTTTCCTTGATAGATACTGGATAAATCATTAAACAGTACACCCATGGACACACCATCCGATATGATGTGATGCATATCTATCAGTAGTAGGTGCTTTTGATCCCCTAGCCTAATCAATTCCGCACGGAATAACGGAGCCTTTTCCAAATTGAATGGCTGAATAAATTTATTCATTGCCTGCTGAATATTTTCTTCTGAGCCTTGGTTTACTTTCAATGTAAAGTCCATTTCTCGATGAACTATTTGAACCGGTTCCCCGTTTACCACTTCAAATGAAGTGCGAAGTGACTCATGGCGCCTTATAAGTTTCTGAATTGCTCGCTCCAAATGCTGATATTCCAGAGAACCTTCTAGGAGAAGTGCTCCCGGCATATTATAATGCATAGCACTTAAACCCATCTGTTGAAGTACATACATTCTCTTCTGCGCTGAAGACACAGGATAATACGAACGACCTGGAACTGGTTCAATCGTTTGACTTTCAACACGTTCTTGAATTTGCAAGTGACGAGCCAATTGTTTTACTGTTGGACGTTCAAAGATAATCCGTACAGGAATTTCAATCTGTAATTCCTTATGAATATTGGACATTAACTGGATTATTTTTAAAGAATGTCCCCCCAAGCTGAAGAAATTATCGGTCACCCCTATCTGTTCAACCCCCAACACTTCCCGCCATATCTTTACTAATCTCCTTTCTAGTTCTGTCGTTGGCACCACATATTCTTTGAATTGATCGGACCCAGCCGGTTTTGACAATGCCTTTCGATCTATTTTTCCATTTGAAGTCAACGGGATTCTATCCAATTCTTCAAGAAAGGATGGAACCATATAAGCAGGCAGCTTTTGACTTAAATAATCCCTAAGTTCCACACTTACAATCGGTTTTTTTAAAACCACATATGCACACAAAAATGTTTCATTTTCCCCTTCTTTCCAGTCCAGTACAGTTGCGTCTTTAACGTTTGGATGACCTAAAAGAGTACTCTCAATTTCGCCTAATTCAATCCGATATCCGCGAATCTTAACCTGCTGGTCAATCCGTCCTAGGAATTCAATATTTCCATCTGGCAAATAACGTGCTAAATCACCTGTTCGATACATCTTTTCCCCGGGAGAAAATGGATTTGGAACAAACTTTTCCTTCGTTAATCCAGGCTTGTTTAAATACCCACGTGCAAGTCCCTCTCCTCCAATACATAATTCTCCAAAAACCCCTATGGGTTGTAACTGCAGGCTATTATTCAGGATATATACACTCTTATTCCCCATTGGTTTTCCAATTGGAACTATGTTGTATTGGTCATTTTTAGTCGGTTTCCACATTGTAGCACCGATCGTAGTTTCCGTGGGTCCATACCCGTTTATATAGACATCCCTCCACGATTCTATCAAATCTCTAGAGCTTACATCTCCTACCGCAACAATATGCCTGATAGAATCTAAATTATTATTTAAATGTCTTAAATAAGCTGGCGGAAGGGTCAGAATAGTAATCTGGTTCTGATTTATATAGTTTTCAAAGTAATGATAGTCATAAATTACTTCCTTAGGAATAATGTACAAACTTGCTCCATTCAAGAGACATTTTGTTACTTCTTCAATAGATGCATCAAATGCAATACTAGCAAATTGTCCCATTCGATCCTTTTCTTTAATTTCCAGATGTTCTTTGAAGTGATAGACAAGGTTAGCTACTCCCTCATGCTCAACCATCACTCCTTTAGGTTTTCCGGTTGTTCCAGAGGTATAAATCACATAAGCCAAATTTCGAGAATGATTTATAGGCGTTAGATTTGATTTATCTATTCCTTCAAATTTCATCTTTATTACATCCAGGCATTTTCCATCCCACCGTACTTCTGGCAAAAGCTGGTCAATCACTTTTGTCTGGCTAAGTACGATCCTAGAGCCGCTGTCTTCAAGCATATAATCAATTCGCTCAGCCGGATATGCAGGATCAATCGGCAAATATGCTCCGCCCGCTTTTAAAATCCCCAGCATCCCCACAATCATATCTAGTGACCGTTCCATTAATAGGCCTACCCGATCTTCTGTTTTTACTCCCTGCTCTCTTAAGATGCGCGCTAAACGGTTTGCCTGCTCATTCAATTCTTTATAAGTAAGCTGTTTTTCTTTAAATACCACAGCTACTTGATTTGGATCTTTTTCCGCCTGTTCTTCGAACAGACAATGGATTGTTTTCTCTTTTGGATAAGGCATTTCTGTGTCATTGAATTCAACCAGCAGTTGATGTCTTTCCTGTTCTGTCAAAATATCTATTTGATTAACGTCAACATCTGGGTTATATAAAACAGTAGAAGCTACCTGTTTTATATGTTTTTCAATGGAAAAAATAAAGTTCTCATCATATAAATATTCATCATATGAAATTTTGACTTTGAGTGATTTTCCCGGGTATACTGCAATTGATAAAGGATAATTTGTTTGCTCTAAAGAGTTCAGGTCACTAATTTGTATATCCTGTACATCTCCCAATTCATTAGATAATGGGTAATTTTCAAACACAATAATATGGTCAAATAAATTTCGTTTGTGTACACTTTGTTCCTGTATTTTATAAAGAGGATAATAACTATATGTCCCTGAAGATGTAGCCTGTTCTTGTATATTAGTAGCAAATTCTCTAAAAGTATTACCTGATCCTATTCTAACTGGAATCGTATTAATGAATAAACCTACCATATTGTCAATACCCTCTACAAATGCTGTTCTTCCAGAATGAACAGCTCCAAAAATAACATCATCCTGGTTTGTATATCTTTGTAATAAAATACCCCAAATCGCCTGAAAAGTTGTATTAAGTGTTACCTTGAACTTTTTGCTTAATAGAATTAGATCCCGTGTCAACTTCTCTCCAATATTAAACTCGTAATATTTTTGTTTTCCATTACTTTCCTTGCAATAAATCTCAGAGGGTAGAGTTGCTTTTGTTTCATATCCATCTAAAAATTTTTTCCAGTAAGTTAAAGCCTTCTCATAATCCTGTTCTCCTAGCCAATCTATAAAATTTTTATAAGGGTTAGTTTTTTTCAATTGTAATGGCGTATCATTCTTTATAGATTCATAAATAGTAAAGAGCTCCTTAAGAACAATACCGAGACTCCACCCGTCTAACAAAATATGATGAAGGCTCCAAACTACTTTAAAATCCACATCATTTATCTTAAAAACAGCAAAGCGAATTAATGTGTCCTTTTCTAAATCAAATTTTTGTTTTCGATCTCCTGAGAGATATGATTTAATAAAGTTTGATGATTCCCCTTCTGTGAAATCAGATAAATCTTTAAAATCTATTCGTGCATCTTTATTATTTAATACGACCTGCTTCGGTTTTTTAACATTTTTATAGAAAAAGGTCGTCCTTAGAACCTCATGCCGGTTTATTAGTTGCTTAATAGCCCTCTCAAAAACATTTATATCCAAGAAACCTTTAATTGAAAAAGATATTTGTACAAAATATGCCTCAGTATTTTTTTGCAAGAGAGAGTGATATAACATTCCCTCTTGCATAGGTGATAAATCATAAATTTTCTCTATTTCAACTTGATCAGACATTGATATTCACTCCCTTTTAGCTTCAATCATGCTTCTCATATAATCCAGTTCCTCTAACGAAATATCTTTATCCCCGAGATCACTTGGAGTCTTTTCTGGCTCAGTCTTTTCTATACAGTGTTCAATTAGTCTTTCTAGATTTATTTGCAAATTTTGGGCGAGTTCTGAGATTGTCTCTTTATCATATTGCTTACTACTGTAATTAATTAAGAGAGTTAATTGCCTATTTAACACATACCCATTTATTTCCAAAGTATATTTTCTCTTCATATCAGGATTAATTGCTCTACCCGTCTGTAAAGAAGATATTTCAAACATCTGACCTTTATCTGTCTCACTCCCTCTATCAAATTGTCCTAAATAATTAAAAACAATTTCCGGAGAGAACTGATCTATATTGTCAACACCTGACCCACCTTTATTTAAATATTTCAATATACCATATCCTATACCCCGATTTGGTATATTTCTTAATGTTTCCTTAACATTTTTAATATAGTATGATAGTCTTTCTTCTGGAATTATATTAAAAGTTGGATCAGAAAAATTAAACACTACAGGAAAACAACTTGTAAACCAACCTATTGTACGATTAAAGCTAAATTCGTCATGAATCTCCTCTCTTCCATGACCTTCCAATAGAACCCCTATTTTATCAGTGCTTATCCATTCCTTTAAAGTTATACCTAAAGCTGTCAACAAAATATCATTAATTTCTGTATTATACGTATAATGGACTCGACTTAATAATTGCTTCGTTCTTTCTTTAGTTAAAGATATTATAATGTCATCAGAATCCTTAACCAAACTTCCTTCTATTTGTCTGTCCCTTGGAAGAGGCAAAAGTTTAGTCTCACAAATACCGTGCCAATAACCTATTTCCTTCTGAAGTTCTGTGCTTTTCGAATATATATTCAACACATTTGACCAATCCAGAAAGGAGTGTGTTTTTAATGGTAGTTCAACCAGGTATTGTTTCCCACCCTGTTTGTAACCGGTTTCAAAATCTTCTAATAGTATTCTCCAGGATACACCATCTATTACCAAATGATGGATTACAAATAATAAATAATCCCCATGTTTTGTTTTAAACAAGGTAATTTTCATTAGTGGCCCTTTAGAAATATTTAGACTACCTTGAGACTTATTAGCCTGATTTTCTATTTCTTCCGAAACATTCTTTTTATTGTTTAGATCACTTATATTGAAATCAAAGACATTACCTTTTTTAAATTCACGATTGATCTGAACCCATTTGTTTTTGTTCTTTATATAAATCATTCTTAAAGCATCGTGATGTTCTACTAATTTTTCTAGAACATGATTTACTAATGATTCTTCGAATCTTTGCGAGCTAAATAGCAACATTGATTGATTAAAGTGATTTAAATGCATCTGCTCTTGTTCAAAAAGTTCTATTTGAATAGGTGTTAAAGGCACTTCACCTTGAACTTGATTCTGATTTACTTTTTGTTTCTTTTCATTAATATAAGGAATTACTTTTTTTATAGTTGACGAATATAAGAGATGGTTCACACTAATTGTAAGACCTATCTTTTGCAGCATAGATGCTATTTGGATAGCTTTAATTGAATCTCCACCTAATTCGAAAAAGTGGTCAGTTACCCCTATCTGTCCAATCCCTAACACTTCCTGCCATATCTCTACTAATTTTTCTTCCAGCTCTGTTGTTGGTGCCACATATTCTTTTGACCGACTAGATAT
>NZ_JBCLVH010000045.1:0-7332 GCF_039548255.1 Lentibacillus songyuanensis | reverse complement strand
CCGGACGGCGGCACCAGCACTTCTCTTCCAATAGAACGAGAGAAAGTGTCATGTAAAAGAATGAACACTACGTCGCATTTTTCATCAACTACGTATTAAGATTCACCTGTTACCAAAGCATGTTCGAAGCTTCCATACTGTCATCGTTCGTCTTAGTGTGGAATATTAAGTTATGTCCTAGTTTTATTTCTGCCGTCAGTAAAATATGCATAGATTCTCTGTCAAAAAACAACTTCTTTTTAAAGGTTTTGTCGATTATATGAAAGTGAGCTTTATTTGTAGTATTATGGAATATATACGCAGTAACAAGACAACAGGTATAGATGACAGACACCGGAGGACACAACATGGAAAACAACTTTAAATCAGGTTTTATCGCCATCATCGGCCGGCCGAATGTAGGAAAATCAACGTTTATGAATCGTGTTATCGGACAAAAGATTGCGATTATGAGTGATAAAGCACAGACGACCCGAAATAAGATTCAGGGTGTTCTAACAGAGGAAGATGCACAAATCGTCTTTATTGATACGCCGGGGATTCATAAACCAAAACATCGACTTGGTGATTTTATGGTGCAAATAGCGGAGAATACGTTAAATGAAGTGGATGCTGTCCTGTTTATGATTAATGCCAAAGAAGGCTATGGCAGGGGAGATCAATACATCCTTGACCGACTGCAGCAAGTAAAAAAACCGGTCTTTCTAATCATTAATAAAATGGACTTAATCCCAAAAGAGGACCTATTTCCGCTGATTGATTTATATCGAGGTAAATATGAGTTTGAGGAGATTATCCCTATATCGGCTCTGGAGGGGAATAATGTTGCTCATCTATTGGGTGTTATAAAAACGCATCTACCGGCTGGGCCACAGTATTATCCCACAGACCAAGTGACCGATCATCCAGAGCGATTTATTATTGGCGAACTGATCCGGGAGAAAGTTTTGCAGCTTACAAGAGAAGAGATCCCGCATTCGATTGCCGTTGTCATTGAAAATATCGAAAAGCGAGAATCAAATGCGATATTTATCCAGGCAACAGTGATAACGGAGCGAAAGTCACAAAAGGGGATATTAATTGGGAAACAAGGAAAAATGTTGAAGGAAATTGGGAAAAGGGCACGCGCTGATATAGAAGCATTACTCGGGACAAGAGTCTATTTGGAGCTATGGATAAAGGTTCAAGATAATTGGCGTAATCGGCAAAGCCAGCTTCGGGATTTAGGTTTTCGGGAAGATGAATATTAAACATGGTAAAAATTATAACTCATTCTTTCATGATGGGTGGTCATTCTAATAGTGAGGTTGATACTTTTTTAAATGTTAAAGAAAGGCAGTGGTTTCTAATGATCGACTTTACATGGAAAGTATTCAGTCAGACAGGAAACATTGAAACCTATTTGTTATTGAAAGAGATGGAAACAGAACCTACCGGAAAAGGGCAAAAACGACAGCATGAGAAAGAGTTAACACATCTTGATACCAACATGTAGCGCACAACCAGCCGAATGACCTGTTTCACATTTTTTAGCTTTATAAAAGAAAGGTGAACCGTGTGCTAGAAAAAATGGAAGGTATTGTCATTAAAACACAGGATTATGGTGAAACACATAAAATTGTAACGATATTCAGCAAAAAAATAGGTAAATTCGCGGCAATTGCCAGGGGCGCCAAAAAGCCAAAGAGTAGAATGGCTGCAGTTACGCAGCCATTCATTCATGGTGAGTTTTTCGTATATATACATACTGGTTTAAGTACCATCCAGCAAGGAGAAATAGTGAATTCACTTCGGACCATTCGCGAAGACATTGTCAAAACTGCTTATGCAGCCTATATCGTTGAATTAACGGACAAATTGGTTGACGAAAAAACATCAGATGCATTTATTTATAACCAGCTTTTGTTAACGATGGATTGGATTACTACACACGAGTCAGCAGATATTCCGATCATGATGTATGAAATGAAGCTATTTAACAAGGGTGGATTTGCGCCAACCGTTAATCAATGTACAAATTGTGGCAGCACGGACACTCCTTTTTCGTTTTCGATCATCGAGGGTGGGTTATTATGCAAGAATTGTCAGCATATCGACCCATACGCCATTGGGGTGACAAATACATTGGCAAGGCTTTTATATTTGTTCAGCAATGTCGGCCTGGAACGAATTGGAAATATCTCGGTGAAAGCAGAGACGATTAATAAACTGCGGCAAATTCTGGATGCCTATTACGAACACTATGGCGGGTACTACATAAAATCCAAGAGGTTTTTAAAGCAACTCGACAAGTTTAAGTGAACATCATTGACACATAGCCGAAAATACAGTATGATTTGTACATATTTGTAAATAGTGTGTGGATGGAGAAAAGTACCTGTTGCTTTACGATTCGTAGCGAGTCCAGGTTGGTGGAAGCTGGATAATGGGACAATGGGGAAGGCACTCCGGAGCGTTTTTAATAAGGTGGCTCTGATTATAGGAGCAAATAGGGTGGAACCGCGGACCAAAATCCGTCCCTATGTCTAAGTCAGTTAGACATAGGGGCGGATTTTTCTTGTCTCGTAGTTTTTCGTGAATAGGGAGGTAACACATTAATGAATATTCAACAAATGATTTTGACATTGCAAAAGCATTGGTCTGACCAAAATTGTATTTTAACACAAGCGTATGATGTAGAGAAGGGTGCCGGCACCATGTCTCCAATGACACTGCTTAGAAGCTTGGGACCCGAACCATGGAATGTTGCATATGTTGAGCCGTCCAGACGTCCTGCAGATGGCCGGTATGGACAAAATCCCAATCGATTATACCAGCATCATCAATTTCAAGTTATCATGAAGCCGTCACCTGCGAATGTACAAGACCTTTATCTCGATTCTCTCATTAAGCTTGGGATCGATCCGTTACAACATGATATTCGCTTTGTCGAGGATAATTGGGAAAACCCGACACTTGGTGCTGCTGGATTAGGATGGGAAGTATGGCTGGATGGTATGGAAATCACGCAATTCACCTATTTTCAGCAAATCGGCGGGCTGGAAGCATATCCAGTTGCAGTCGAATTAACCTATGGACTGGAACGACTGGCATCTTATATTCAGGATAAAGAAAATGTCTTTGATTTAGAATGGACCGATGGAGTTACGGTAAAGGATATCTTTTTGCAGCCGGAATATGAGCATTCTACCTATACATTTGAAGAATCAAACACCAAGATGCTATTTGAATTATTCTCTATGTATGAACAAGAAGCAAAAGCTACGATGGAAAAGGGTCTGATTTTTCCGGCTTACGATTATGTACTGAAATGTTCCCATACATTTAACCTGCTTGATGCGAAAGGCGTTATTTCAGTAACCGAACGTACAGGATACATTGGCCGCGTGCGTAATTTAGCCAGAGGGATTGCTAAGGCATACGTTGCTAAACGTGAAGAACTGGGATTTCCGATGTTGAAGGAGGAGAAAAAATAATGGCAAAGGATGCGTTGTTTGAAATAGGATTAGAAGAAATGCCGGCACGATTTATTGACGATGCCGAAAAACAGCTTCGGGAAAAGACGCAAGAATGGTTAGAGGAATTACGTATTTCTTTTTCCTCTATTTCGTCGTATTCCAGCCCAAGAAGACTGGCGGTATTGATTCACGATATGGCCGAAGAACAAGCGGTTCTGGAGGAAGAAGTGAAAGGCCCGGCGGTTAAAATTGCACAGGATACGGATGGAAATTGGACAAAAGCAGCGATAGGTTTTACCAAAGGTCAAGGTAAAACAACAGACGATATCTATACAAAGGATGTCAAAGGCACAACGTATATTTTTGTGAAAAAACATATTGAAGGAAATCCATCTGACATGATGCTTCCGTCATTTAAAGATATTATTGAAGCAATAAAATTTCCGCAAAATATGCATTGGGGTAAGGAGAAACTCCGTTATGTACGTCCGATACGCTGGCTTGTGGCATTATATGATGATCAAGTAATCCCATTTACTGTTGCCCATGTTGAAACTGGGAGACAAACACGAGGACATCGTTTCTTAGGGAAAGAGGTTGCTCTGAATCACACGCGGGAATATATTGACCGGCTGGCGGAAAACTTCGTGATCGCGGAACCTGCTAAGCGGGAAAAATTGATTATAGATGGAATAAAAGAATTGGAAAGTCAACAGGGGATCCAAATTCCGATTGCAGAAGATTTACTTAATGAAGTGCGCAACTTAGTGGAATATCCTACTGTTTTTATTGGTGAGTTTGATCAAGCATTTCTGGAACTGCCTGCAGAGGTACTTATTACATCGATGAAGGAACACCAGCGTTATTTTCCCGTTAAATCACAGACGGATGAATTATTGCCCTATTTTGTTGGGGTTCGAAATGGAGATGCCAAGGGACTCGAAACCGTTGCCAGAGGGAATGAAAAGGTATTGAAGGCGCGCCTGGCAGACGCACGGTTTTTCTATGAAGAAGATCGGAAACAGCCGATAGAATTTTATTTGAACAAACTGAAAAAAGTGGTGTTTCAGGAAAAGCTGGGCACGATTCATGCAAAAGTAGAACGAGTCGTCAGTCTTATGAAACAAATTGCCATTATACTCGGGGTGGATAATACGCAAAAACAACGAGCTGTCCGGGCAGCACAAATCAGTAAGTTTGATTTAATGACCAATATGGTGAACGAATTTACTGATCTCCAAGGGATAATGGGCGAAAAATATGCACTTTTCTTTGGGGAAGATAAACTTGTGGCCCAGGCTATTGCGGAGCATTACCTGCCTCGTCATGCAACAGATGAGCTGCCAACGACAATGGAAGGGTCAATCGTTAGTATTGCTGATAAACTGGATACTATTGTTGGTTGTATTTCGGTTGGACTCACTCCCACTGGTTCACAAGATCCCTATGGTTTAAGACGTCAAGCGATTGGCATCTTAAAGATTCTGCAGCATGAAAAGTGGAACGTACCAGTATGGAAACTGCTGGATATCACGAAGGAATTGTATCAGACAACAGACATCGATATAGCTGATGAACAAACAATAATGAGCGAACTCAACGAATTTGTAGCATTACGAGCAACTTATTTATTAAAGGAAGTGGGTATCGAACCAGATATCATTCAGGCCGTCTTAGCAAATAAATTAGGAGTGGTGGCCTATATGATTTCCAAAGCACGCATTCTCTCAGAAAAACGCAGCCAGGAAACTTTCAAACCAACAGAAGAAGCCTTTACACGTGTCTTGAATATCGCGAAAAAAGCTGAAGCACAACAGGTGGATACTAAGCTTTTCGAAACACCATCGGAGACATCCTTATACGAGAAGCTTCAAGTAGTGCATGCAAGCTACCAGTCGGCCAACGAACGCTTGGATGCCGAACAAGCGCTTGAGCAGTTAATGTCGCTGACAAAGGAAATCCATGATTTCTTCGAGCATAATATGGTAATGGCAGATAATGAAGCGCTGCGGAATAATCGTTTAGCACTGATTCATTCCCTGGCAACGTTAATTACTGATTATGCCGATATGACCAAAATCAGCTGGAAACAACACTTTTAAGGGTAAGTCCGGTTTATGGTGAACATTTTAAACACCTTCTCTTTTCCTTTTCATCTTAAATAGTATATACTATTTAAAGAAATGTATGGCATATTTCGCTAGTAGGTGGTGAAAAGGTGGAATTATCCAATCGGCAAGAACAAATTATTGAAATTGTAAAAGCAAATGGACCCATTACAGGGGAGCACATTGCGGAAAAACTGTCCTTGACACGTGCAACATTACGCCCCGATTTAGCTATTTTAACAATGGCAGGTTTTCTGGATGCCAGACCACGTGTTGGTTACTTTTTTACCGGAAAAACAGGCTCTGAGCTGTTAACAGAGAAAATCAAAAAATTTAAAGTGCATGAATATCAGTCTGTACCAATTGTGGTAAAGGAAAATGTTTCGGTCTATGACGCTATTTCAACAATGTTTTTAGAGGATGTAGGAACATTATTTGTCGTTGATAGCAATGCCTGTCTTACGGGGGTTTTATCACGGAAAGATTTACTTCGGGCAAGTATCGGCAAACAGGATTTGAATGAGGTGCCTGTACACATTATCATGACGCGAATGCCTAATATTACGGTATGCAGAAAAGAAGACCAGTTGTTGGATGCAGCTAAGGAACTAATCAATAAACAAATTGATGGCTTACCGGTAATAAAAGATACCAAAGATGGGTTAGAGGTTGTTGGACGTATTACAAAGACAACCATTACGAAGGCATTTGTGGAATTAATTACGGATGAGCATTTATAACAAAGGGCGTAAGAAACAAGGGAGGTTTATCGATGGGGTCGCAACCATTAGTGTATGTTTTATCTGATTCTGTTGGGGAAACAGCAGATTTAGTGATTAAAGCTGGTTTAAGTCAATTTAATAACGGAGAATATAAAATTCAGCGTATACCCTACGTGGAAGACAAAAAAACAATTGATGAAACACTCGTATTGGCAAAAGAGCAGGAGGGTATTATTGGCTTTACCCTTGTGAATCCGATACTCCGCAATTATTTAAATGAAGAAGCAAATCGGTTAGATGTGGAAGCAATCGATATAATGGGCCCGATGATGGATGCGATGGAACGCCTTTTTGGTAACCCGCGTTTAGAACCAGGTCTGGTCCATAAGCTTGACGAGGATTACTTTAAACGGGTTGAAGCCATTGAATTTGCTGTAAAATATGACGATGGTCGGGATCCGCGTGGGATAGCCAGGGCAGATATCATCTTAATTGGTGTATCACGTACGTCAAAAACCCCATTATCCCAATATCTTGCTCATAAGCGATTAAAGGTGGCCAATGTGCCAATCGTCCCTGAAGTGGAGCCGCCGGAAGAGTTGTTTATGGTAAACCCGGAAAAATGTATTGGCCTCAGAATTAATCCAGAAAAGCTAAACGATATTCGTAAAGAGCGTCTAAAAGCACTGGGATTAGGGGATCAAGCAACTTATGCAACCATGGACAGGATTCAACAGGAATTAAATTATTTTAATCAAATTGTCAGTAAGATCGGCTGCCGAGTTATCGATGTATCAAACAAAGCAGTAGAGGAAACCGCAAATAGTATCTTACGGATGTTCCGTTAAAAAGCAAAGCAAGCATTCTGTCCTAAATAAAGCAGAATGTTTGTTTTGTTAATTTAGCCATTTTTAGAATGGCTACTTTTTTAATCAAATGAGGTTTATTATTCATAGTTGATGGAAACTGCGACGTAGTGTTCATTCTTTTACATGACACTTTCTCTCGTTCTATTGGAAGAGAAGTGCTGGTGCCGCCGTCCGG
>NZ_JBCLVH010000044.1:0-7588 GCF_039548255.1 Lentibacillus songyuanensis | reverse complement strand
GGAATAGATAAATCAAATCTAGAGTCTGTAAACCATTCTCGAAATTTGGCTTATGTGATTTATACCTCTGGAACAACCGGAAAACCTAAAGGAGTGATGGTTGAACATGAGGGTGTGGCTAATCTTGTCTATCACTTCAAAGAACATCTGGAAATTAAAGAAAAGGATCGAATGGGACAATTTGCTAGTATTGCATTTGATGCATCAATTGAAGAAGTAACAAAATGCCTCTTGAATGGGGCAAGTCTATATATTATTCCTCAGGAAGTGATTTATGACTATCATTTTTTTGAAAACTATATAAATCGCAATCGGATTACCATTTTAACCCTTCCTCCAACCTATTTAAGACATTTGAAAAGTAAGGGTTTAGCGACTATTCGATTTCTCGTTACTGCGGGATCTGCAAGTTCAAAAGAATTGGTAGAACTGTGGGAAAGTGTTTATGTAAATGCATATGGACCAACGGAAGCAACGATTGGTGCTACAATGTGGAAACCAACTAAAAATGACCAATACAACGTAGTTCCAATTGGAAAACCAATGGGAAACAAGAGCATATATATTCTGAATAAATACTCACAGTTACAGCCTATAGGGGTTTTCGGCGAATTATGTATTGGAGGAGAGGGGCTTGCGCGCGGATATTTAAACCGTCCTGAATTAACAGAGAAAAAGTTTGTTCCAAATCCATTTTCTCCTGGGGAAAAAATGTATCGAACAGGCGATTTAGCACGTTATTTGCCGGATGGAAATATTGAGTTTCTTGGAAGGATTGACCATCAAGTTAAGATTCGGGGATATCGGATCGAATTAGGCGAAATTGAGAGTATTCTTTTAGGCCATCCAAACGTTAAAGACGCAACTGTACTGGATTGGAAAGAAGGAAAAAATGAAACATTTTTGTGTGCGTATGTGGTTTTAAAAGAACCGATTGTAAGTATGGAACTTAGAGATTATTTAAGTCAAAAGCTGCCTGTTTATATGGTTCCATCCTTTATTGAGGAATTAGACACAATCCCGCTAACTTCAAACGGTAAGGTAGATCGAAGGGCGTTGTCAAAACCGGTTGGGTCCTATCGATCCAATGAATATGTGGTGCCAACGACAGAACTGGAAAGCAAATTAGTAGAGATATGGCAAGAGGTGCTAGAGGTGGAACAGATAGGAGTGAACGATAATTTCTTTAACTTGGGGGGACATTCTTTAAAAGCAATTTTAATATCAAGTAAGATGAATGAAGCTTTAGATATAAAAATGGGATTACCTACTATTTTTAAACATCAAACAATAAGAGAGTTAAATAAATATTTATTGAGTACAGACGCCCAAATGGGTAACTCACAAGTTATAACTTTACTAACGAAGAAGAATTACCTAAGTAACAATAATGTTTTTTGCTTACCACCTGTTTCAGGCTACAGCACCATATTTTTCGAACTAGCTCAGTTGATCGATGGCTACACATTGTATGGTTTAGACTATGTGCATAAGGAAGACAGATTACAGCAATATATCAATCAGATTGTAAATATACAAAATGAAGGGCCTTATCTTTTAATGGGATATTCTGCTGGATGTCCTCTTGTATTTGAACTAGCGAAAGAAATGGAAAAGCAAGGCTATGAAGTATCTGATCTGATTATGCTAGATGGGAAACCAAGGGAAGAAGTCCAATATATATCGGAGAACGATGTAAAAAAGGTAGCCGAAGAGTCAGTGGATGTATTCCTTCAGTTTAATAAAGCATACTTTTCACAAATTGGAAAACAGGAACTTGTAGAAAGTGTTAAGAACTATCACTTATATTTAAATAAGTTGGTAAATAAAGGGCGGGTACAAGCAAACATTCACATGGTTAAATCTGAAGAAAATAGTAATGAAAAAGTTAGCTGGTTTAACTTAACAACAGATGACTTTAGTGTATCCCAAGGATTTGGGGATCATATGGAAATGTTATTTTCCCCTCATGTTAAGAAAAATGCAAAACTTGTTGGGGATATTATGAAAAAAAAGGTATTTAATACCTAAGAAAGCGCTATTAATTTAAAATATTTGACAAAGACATCAAATATAAGATAAAATCAGTTAAAATTAAATACATTAATTTGATGACGAGAACGAGTAAATATTGCTCCTGCCCCACAGAGAGTTGGCAATTAGGTGAGAGTCAACGAGTAGAGTGTATTGAAAATCCTCTCCGAGAAGTTAAGCCGAAAATTGAGTAGGCTTGAACGGGTTTCTACCGTTAAAACGATCACGTATGATGATACGTTGAATGAGTGCTGGATAATCGTCTGTAATAGCGATTCCCAGAGTCAGGGTGGTACCACGGGTTGAAACTCGTCCCTATTTTCTAGGGGCGAGTTTTTGTATATTATAAAGGAAAAAAGGAGTGAGTTCATGCAAAAGGTAAACACAAATGAAAGCCCTTTACAAAGAGAAAATCGCATTAAGACTTTATGGGATAAGGAAAAAACATTTGAGAGGTCTATTTCCAACCGTGAGGGCAATGAAACGTTTGTTTTTTATGAAGGTCCACCTACGGCAAATGGACTACCGCACGCTGGTCACGTTTTGGGGCGTGTGATTAAGGATTTTATTGCACGTTACAAAACAATGCAGGGATTCCAGGTTATTCGAAAGGCGGGATGGGATACACATGGCCTTCCAGTTGAGCTAGGAGTGGAAAAGAAAATCGGTATTTCTGGTAAAAAAGAGATTGAAGACTATGGTGTGGAAAATTTTATTGAAGAATGCAAGAAAAGTGTTTTTGATTATGAACGTCAGTGGCGAGTTTTTACTGAGGCAATTGGCTATTGGGTTGACATGGATGACCCGTATATAACACTTCATAATGAATATATCGAAACTGTTTGGTATATCTTGGCTACCATTCATGAAAAAGGATTGCTGTACCGCGGGCACCGTGTTACGCCTTACTGCCCAAGTTGTCAAACTTCCTTAAGCTCGCACGAAGTGGCTCAGGGCTACAAAGATGTTAAAGATTTATCTGTCACAGCTAAATTTAAAATACAAGGCACAAAGAATGTATATTTTTTAGGTTGGACAACAACGCCTTGGACATTACCAGCCAATGTAGCGCTTGCCGTTAATAAAGGTTTGGATTATGTGAAAGTTAAGCAAGGGAACGAAGTGTATATTGTCGCTCAAAATCTTGTGGATTATGTAATGGACGAAGGATATGAAATCATAAGCAATCACAAGGGTAGTGAGTTCGTTGGTTTATCTTATCAGCCTCCTTTTAACTACTTGAATCTAGATAAAGGACATATAGTGATTGAAGCCGATTTTGTTACAGATGAAAGTGGTACCGGAGTCGTTCATCTTGCTCCTGCGCATGGTGAGGATGACTACACTGCTGTAAAAGTGAATAGACTTGATTTTGCAAACGTCGTTGATCAATCGGGCTGCTATACGGGAGACTTTCCACCACTGGCCGGTAAATTTGCGAAGGATAGCGATGTTGCTATTATAAAAATGCTATCAGATGAAGGTTTGTTATTTTCGAAAGAAAAGTATCAACATAGCTATCCTCACTGCTGGCGCTGTGATTCTCCACTTATTTATTACGCAATGGAAGGTTGGTTTGTAAAAACAACTGCAATCAAAGAAACTATTCTGAGCAACAACGAATTAATTACCTGGTTTCCGGACCATATGAAGCACGGTCGTTTCGGGAAATTCCTTGAAAATATGGTTGATTGGAATTTAGGCCGCAATCGTTACTGGGGCACTCCATTGAACGTTTGGATTTGTAAAACCTGTGATCACCAATACGTACCCAAGAGCATACAGGATCTTAGGGATCATGCCAGCCATCCAGTTTCTGAAGATTTGGAGCTTCATAAGCCGTATGTAGATAAAATCACTCTTACTTGTCCAAAGTGTCAAGGGGATATGAAACGAACAAAAGAAGTAATCGATGTATGGTTTGATAGTGGCTCGATGCCGTTTGCTCAATATCATTATCCGTTTGAAAATAAAGAGTTATTTGAAAAACAGTTTCCTGCTGATGTCGTTGTAGAAGGTGTTGACCAGACACGAGGATGGTTCTACAGTCTTTTGGCTGTATCATCCCTGTTTACTGGAAAGCCATCTTACAAACGAGTACTTTCTCTTGGTCACATTCTTGATGAAGATGGCCGTAAAATGTCCAAAAGCAAAGGGAATGTGATTAGTCCAATGGATCTTGTAGAAAAATATGGGGCTGATGCACTTCGATGGTCATTACTTGTTGATAGTGCGCCATGGAACAATAAGCGTTTCTCGGCTAATATAGTTAGTCAAGCAAAATCAAAATTAGTTGACACTCTTGTCAATGTCCATTCTTTCTACACACTATATGCTGAGATTGACCAATTTAATCCTTGCGAACATGATCAAGGAGAGAAGTCATTATTAGATGAATGGGTGGAGTCACGACTTCATACAGTTATTAAACAAGTCACGGAATACCTTGATAATTATGATTTCACTGCTTCTGCAAGGGAACTTGCCGTTTTCGTTGAGCAGGTCAGTAACTGGTATATCCGAAGGTCGCGTGATCGCTTTTGGACTGAGGGAATGAATCAAGATAAATTGGCTGCTTATCATACTTTATATAAGGTATTAATAACGACTAGTAAACTGCTGGCACCCTTTACGCCATTTGTAACCGAGGATATTCATACTAATCTAACCGGTAAAAGTGCCCATCTATCTGACTTTCCTGAAGTTAATGAAATGAAGAGAAATAAGGAACTTGAGGATGAAATGGAAGGTGTACTCCAGGCTGTTGAACTTGCGCGTCGTGCCAGAAATGCTTCAAACATCAAAACAAAGCAGCCCTTATCTGAATTAATTGTTGTCGGAAATAATCAGGATATAAATTATTTAGCTAAGTATAGCTATATTATTGAAGAAGAAATCAATGTAAAACAAGTTCATTTTCAAGAAAATGCTGGGGGAGCTGTTCAATATGAAATTAAATTAAATTTTCCGACCGCGGGGCCAAAGCTTGGTAAACAAGTTGGAATTGTTCAAAAGGCGCTAAATCAGCTATCAGAGTTAGAAACAAAGAATGTTGTCGAAAAAGGTTCATTTAAACTAGAATCTGAAACAGGAGAGTATATTTGCGTTGGGAAAGAAGATTTGCTGATTAATCAAATTACCAAGAAAGGGGTAGAAATGGCTTCTAATGAAGTCTATACGGTTCTTTTAAACACTAAAATTGATGACAACCTCCGTAAAGAAGGCCTTGTACGTGAGCTCATTAGAGCCGTACAACAATATCGGAAGGAATTAAATTTACCTGTAGAACAACGGGTTAACCTTACATTTAACTTAAATGAGTCATTGAGGTCAGCTGTTGAACAATATAAAGATCTTTTAGAACGTAATCTTTTAATTAAAAATATAAGCTTTAATAAAAGACAAGATATGAAATATATAAAGGTGGAAAATGAAGTGGTAGGCATTGAAATTACGATTTGAATTTGTTCCTTTGGTAGTAAACCTTTGATCTCCAAAAATACGAAGGGGAAATATAAAAAGTATTGTTTCTGTTTCCGCCTGTTAACCTGATCCAAAAGTTGTATTTATAGGTGAGATTCAATAAACAAATGTAGTTTTTTGTGCACTTTACCATATTGAGAGTCCCTTTATACATGGATTTGCCAGGGAACCATCTGACCTATCTATTATAAGGGACTCTTTGTTCGTATAGGAAAAATAACACGAATATTTCAAACACCTTTATGCTAAATATAATTAATGCAACGTAGTTGATCTAGATATAATTAACAATACGTGATTTTAATGATTAAAGTAATCTTCATTACAAGATATTATTTTTATTTACCTTTTGGTTTAAATGAACAAATTTTTTTGAGTATTGCCCTCAGAAACTTTGGATTATCATTTCTATAAATCTGCTATAGGCACTAGTGATAAAGGCATCTTTTCTTCGTATAAACACTGTTTTTACAGTGGAGTATTTTTCGGGGATCTCGTGGTAACAGAGCTGGTCATCCATTTTATGGTGACTGACAAGTGACTTTGTAGTTATAGAAACCCCTAATCCGGCCTTTACGCATCCGATAATTGCTTCTAATGTTCCGAACTCCATAATTTTTAAGGGAAAAATGCCCTCATCATGAAGCCATTGTTCTAGACGTTTTCTGTGAATGCAATGGGGGCGTGTTAGCAATGTCCGTTTTTTTAAATCCGTTAAAAAAGTGAATGGGGCTTGCAGATTGTCTGTTATAACAACGAGTTCTTCCTTCAGTATTGGTGTCTGAATAATGTCAGGATGTTTAACGGGTCCTACCACAAACGCTCCATCTAGTTTGTAATCAAGAACATCACTGATAAGATCTTCTGTTTCACCAATGTTTAGGGACAATTCTACTTCAGGGTAGTTCTCATTGTAAGAAACCAAAACAGCAGGCAATCTAACAGATGCCGTTGTCTCATTTGCACCTATAGATAGTGGGCCATGAGGGGTTTCAGAATCTTGAATAGCTTTTTTGGTTTCTTCCATTAAGTTTAAAATTTTGTCTGTATACGCTAAAAGCAGTTTTCCTTTTGAGGTTAACGAGACACCCCGCGGATGTCTGTAAAACAGTACGGTTTGCAGTTCTGATTCTAATTTTTTTACTCTCCCTGTAACATTAGATTGAACATAATTTAATTGTTCAGCGGCCTTTGTGATATTTCCTTCATGAGCCAGAGCTTTAAAGATAACCAATTCCTTTATGTCCATCCTACACTCCCCCTATCATTTAAAATGATCGATTCAATCTTATTTAATCATTTTTATTATAAGTCTAAAGGTATTATGATGAATAGTAAATAGGAGATATTTTCTTCTTCCTAAAGATTTTTAACTCTGTGTTTATATCAAAGAAAAAGGGGTGAATTAATCTGAGAGATGTTCGTCGTTTGAGGGCGAGATTGTCTGAGGAAGAAAGTGATTTATTTACCAGTGACCAATTTTTTTTGTGGAAATTGGCCTTAGAAAATTTAGAGATGCAGTTAAGTGACACACCAATGGATTCTGATTCAAGCGGAAACAACGAATTAATACAAATATCGATCCTTAATGATTGGCAAGAAATGAAAGGTAAGTTGACGGTGATTCAGGATGAGTATAGGAAACTTAGTGAAACAATTGAATTGTGGATTCATTTGAAAAGGCTAGTTGGGCAATTAAATATTGAGAATCACCAAATAGTTCCCTGGATTATTAAGCAAAAAAGAGGCAGCAGATTATTGGGATTAACAAAGCGAGCATTGTTGTGGCAGGAAATAGCAGATTTTATGCAAAGCATGGATAAGCTTCAATTGTTGCTTAATTCCACTCCAGAACAATTAACAGAAACATAACAACATTATACACTTAGGAGGAAGCAAAATGGATTTCGAACCAAACACAGAACAAATTGATTGGATTACGAGAATTCAACAATTCCTTGTAGAAAATGATCTGGAAAACGCAATTAAAAGTGAATTGAATATTGCGGATGAATTGAGCCACTTATGCGGAGTTTTGAGCCAGTCAATGCGGAAAAATGAGCCACCTTCT
>NZ_JBCLVH010000043.1:0-7887 GCF_039548255.1 Lentibacillus songyuanensis | reverse complement strand
TACTCCCACGGGCAAATAATATATAAAGCCCACCTTAACTTATAAAAATTTGTGTCTTGACAATGGGGTCCACTTTAATTAATATTTACGCTTATTACATTAAAGCACCAGACTGTTAAATTTACATTATGGCATAGATGTTACTACTAAGTGGATTAAACCTGTTACTATAAGCAAAAACACCATAAAGGAAGTTGAATACAACATAAGATGCTTTATAATGTTTTTTTCTTTAATTTGTTTATAAACAACATAGCCTAATACAATCGAAACCAACCATATAATTACTCCCCAGATCGAAAATAAATAAGGTGAATTTGCTATCCAAAGTACAGTAACAAGTGAATAATAAAGTATCAGAACCCAAGCCAATCCTTTCATTCCTCTCCCCACTTTCATTGACCAATAACGAGCAGATTAATTACTAACACCCCTGTCCAATAATCCTGAGCCGGTAGTTGAACAAGCCTTTCAAAATTACGTTCAACTCCTCATTATACAATCTCTTTATTTCTAATTATACAATACAATTTTAAGTGATTTTATAATTACATATTTCCGTTTAGTTTGGATTCTTAAAAATGCATTAAATGACAATAGAGTTGGATATACTTCAAATAGAATGTTTGCGGCATACTACTATAGCGTGATAATGATGTTTATGCTGTATTTCTTTACAGAATCCAGCCTTTATTTTGATTCTAGCGGATCAATAATCAAAATAACAGCAGGATTACTCCAATATTCTTAAATAACGTTTAATCTTATGTTCATAGATTTGCTACAAAAATGAAAACATTTCTCTTGCTATTACTATATTATTTAGTATATAATAACTTTACATTTATTAGATAAAATTAAAATTTCATAATAAAAAAGGGAGAACCCCAAATCTTTGTTAGGTCTTTGATAGTTCAAAGGCGTACTTAGATTTGGGGTTCTTTTCTTTTTGCACAAGTTTTGGAGGGTTAAATAATGACAATGTTAAGTAGGGAAATGTTAAAACAACAAAGAATATTAAAATCTCTTTCGTCTGTTTCTCTGCGTCTAATCCCATTTTTAGCGGCTAATACAGATTTAGACAAACGAATTAATATTATGTTAGAACATATTAAAGCAGCAAATATAATGACTCCTCGTCTAATTAAGGAAGCATTAGGTAAATTGGAGAAAATCGAATGGATCTATAGAGGTAAAGATGGTTACTTATATAGTAATTTCAATACTATTTCTACAGCTGATAACCATAATTTTCACTATATAAATTTATATAAGTTCTTTCAATCTGATGAGTTTAAAAAGTTATATAAGCGCCAATTACAATTCCTATTTTATATTCTTTCAGCAAAACTTCCGGGTCATGAACATTCTTTAGCTATTGAGCATCTTTATCAAAACCGGACTAATGCAAAGGATGTAAAGTTAGATTTTTTTATTAGTTTTGAAGATATGATATCCAACCTTTTAGATTTAATTAATAAAGGTTTCTTTGAAGTGCGACTTGCAGCGAGCAAAGAAATACTAAATAAAAACACTAAAAATCTTAAAGAAAGATTATTGATTATTTCACAGTAATAAGTCCATGAATCCACAAGAAGAGATCCTCTGATTTTCAATAGAAGTCCATTAATATTTAATTGGAGTCCACTATGACAAAGGCCACCAAAAAGTGGCCTTTGATAGAATTATAGATTCTCTTTCGCTTGATATTCCCGCATGTTGATATTTCCTGTTTCAAACCATACGGCATTGTGTACAATACGATCCATCATCGCATCTGCGTGGACTCCTCCCCCTAACCGGGTATGCCAATCTTTCTTGGCAAACTGCGTACAGAAAATTGTTGATCCAGAGTCATATCGGCGCTCTATCAATTCAAATAAGAAGTGAATTTCGTGTTCAGAAAGACTATCTAGTAACCATTCATCTAATAGAAGAAGACCATAATTAGAATATTTATTAAGCAATTTAACGATTCCTCTTGGTTGGAGGGAGGCTTCGTCTCTTTCTATTAATAAATCAGGAACTCTAATATATCGTGTGCGTATACCTTGCTTACAGGCTTCCTTTCCTAAAGCACATGCACAGAATGTTTTACCCGAACCTGTAAATCCTGCGAAAATGACGTTTACATTTCTATGAATGAATTGGCAGGTGCTTAGCTCTTGAATGATATGCCTATCTATATTTCTTTGATCATAGTAGATACTTGTGATATCTGCACCTGAAATACGAAACTTTGCACGTTTGATAAGTCCTTGAACTTTATGGTTATATTTTTCTTGATAAACAAAATCAACAATATATTGAAACCGTTCTTCAAAATTCATAGTGAGTGTAGTGGAATCCTGATTTTGTTGTTCAATCATTTGGATCATTTCTTGTAAGTTCATTTCACGTAATTTGCGTTTTGTTTCATCATTCATCATGCTTACCGCCTCCATAATAAGATGCCCCTCTAATGTAACCTTGAGAGGTTTGTTGTTTATTTACTGAAGCGTCTTTTTCCTTCTGTTGGTTTAAGACACCAGATGATAGAATCGTTTTTAGCTGCTTGTATCGTGGTGAATATACCTTTGTCAGTGCGAGTTCACAAGCTGATTCTACCGTTTCTTTGGAATGTTTTTTGGTTAGTTGTAAAATAGATAGTGCGGATCGATAGCCTTGTTCTTTTATTTTGACACTATCAAAAACCCGTTTAATCACTTCATGCACAGACGGGCCAATAGATTGTGCCCATTGAATCAAACGAACATCGTCCCATTCTGGACGATGAAATTGATCAGGTAAATGTTCAGGCTGCGTGGACCATTGATATTTTTGGTATTCACTCATTTTCCGATGTGTCGCAATACGCTTGTCCTGATAGTACACTTCCAAGGAATGTTTAGACTCTTTTATATTCACTGTTTGCCTTACATATTGATACGGACAGGAATAATAGTTATTCTTGTATTGGATATGGCAGTCTAAATTTACCTTACGTCCATATACCCATTCTGCAATTTCATATGGGGCACTTGGTAAATTTCTCAAAGAGGGGGCTTCCTCTTGTTTAAATACTTCGGTTCGACTGCCTGTCCGTTTTTGGAATGACCGGTTATTATAGTCATTCAATTTCTCACGAACGGCATGTTTTAAATCATAGATGGAGAAAAATTGTTGATTCCTTAAAGAAGCAATAATCGCTGTCGCAATTTTTCCCACCGCACTCTCCACAGATGCTTTCCCTTTTGGTTTGCGAACCGGTGCAGGCATAATGGCAGTCATATAATGATCACCTAATGCTTCGTATTGACTGTTCAGTATAATATCTCCTTCTTTTGGGTGATGAATGACGCCCGTTTTTAAGTTGTCGCATACCAAACGTACGGCAGATCCACCAAAAAAATCGAACATGTTCACGTGACATTGAAGCCACGTATTACTTTTTTGATCAAATGTTGGCTCAACATATGTGTACTGACTGTAAGGTAAAGACCCAACAAATAAATAGACGGTAATGACTTCACCAGTATCACGATCTGTGATTTCCATCGTTGAACCGCTCCAATCCACTTCTGCCGTTACACCTGGTTTATGTTTTAAATGGTTTGTTAGTTTAAACTGCAAGATATAATCTTGATAGCCTTTACAAAATTTCGTATAGCCCATGGATACGGCACCTGATTGGTCACAGACATCTTTATATTCTTGCCATAATAACTTTAAAGTCACACCTACACGTTTTAATTCACGATGTATGGCTTGATAATCAGGCATCTCATAAAGTAATTCAGATTGATGTCTTTCTGGAAACAGTCGACGATACACCTCCTCATTTGTTAATTTTTCAATGTCTTCGTACGCTAAGCAAAACTCATCTGCACGATGAAATACGTCACTAACAGAGCTTTTCCCAACATTTTTTGTCTTTGCGATCATGTTGCGTGACAGCCCCATTGCCCGGTATTCGAGAATTGTCTTAGCTGGAATTTTTCTGGCCATAAAAAAGGCCTCCTTTCCGTTTTAATTTGAAAGCAATGGCTTTCAAATTAAATATACCGAAAAGAGGCTATGAAGTGGACTTGAATTGCGAAATGGTGGACTTCAAACGTGAATTCAATTTTAAGATAAGTGGACTCAATCGAATGTACAGGTGGACTCCATTTGGATATTGGTGGACCTGTTTATGCGAAATAATCAATTATATACGTTTGCCGAAAAAACAGGTAAAAGAAAGAAACGCATGAGTCAAAATGAAGTAAAGCACCATATCATTCATATTCGTATAGCAAAAGATTTAGTTTCCAAAGATCAAATTTGTGACATTTATGATATGACAAGATTGGCAACGTTGCAGGATTTAAAATGTATCGCAAAAGATTTTGGATGTAGTTTAGACAGCTTTGATGTAAAAGCTTTAGAGAAGGTCCATATGGTAAAGGCAAAAATATATAAGGAATTCGGTGATGTAGGAATACAATTATACCGTGAAGGCTTAAAAGATTTTTTCAAAAATAGAAGCCATGCTTTTCAAAATCTAATGGAAAATGGTGATTTTGGTAATACAATTAAAAACTTTTATGTTATTCCTAGAATTGAACAAAGACTTAAATCCTTATTCGAACAGGTGAAAAATGATTATTTTACTAAAGTTGATACATTCCCATATCAATCTTTAAATTTCAAACATGCTATCAAAGACAGTAAACCATTTATATCTTATATTATGGAAGAATCATATAACGACAACCTTATCATATTAGATCGTGAACTAGAAGCAGTATATAGCTTAATTTATTACCAATTCACACAAGTAGATAAGACTTGGTATGAATTTAAAGAGAAAATAGAAAAAATCTATAAAAATGAGGCCGAAGCTCATGGTAATGATAGAAATAAAGTATTTTATCTTGCTATCCAAAGGCAATTAAGTCAAAAAGAACGTACTATCTCTGAAATCAAACGGGACAGTAACTACAAAAGAGAAAGAAGGGAAAAATTACTTTACAATCCTTACGTAGCAATTACCGAGTAATATCGGATCCTTCTTTAAAATTATTATTGCTGTTTTTTTAAGGTCCAAAATGCGGGGATTGCCTAATAATTATTTTTTTTAAATATAAAATATAAATTCTGCCTTTCTGCCCTAATGGAGAAGGGTTATTTGGCATGACCATTTTTCAAACAATACCTTTTAATAAAAAAGTATAGGACGATTCTCTTGTTTCTGTATTGTATTGTTTCTCAATAAAGCTATTTTTTAAAGAATAATGGCCAATTACTTCAGGAAATTTTTATAGTATCTGTTAAAACATCTATATTTAAAGACAAAAATCATATTTACATTAATTAATTTTATATTATAGATATTTGATTTCTAGTATCCTTGAAATTTATTGTCATATAAACTCTTCAATCCCTTGCCAAGTAAGGGTGTCTTAAAGTTACTTTAAGAGACTAATGTATCTTATAATGTTTTATATTATTAACTTTTATTACTATATATATCACTATTCTAATTAAATGCTAAATGATGTATTTGGCATTTAATTTACGTATGAAATGGCGGTATAAATTTTGCATAAAAGTAACCCAAACATATAAGGATCGGAAATAGGTTAATTTTATCTGGACACCAATATTAGCTTGGGGTTTGGGTTCCATTTTCTTATCTGATTATCCTGCTTTATGGATTGGTTTATCATGCTTATAGTGACACCTTGTACAGATTGATATCTAGCGTTTTCTGGCATAGCAAAAGGAAATGTGTCTCTTTCAACATCCGTTTTGCCGATTAATTTAATTTTGCAAGTCGTACTTTTGCCAGTGTGTTTGTTAATATTTGTGCTGGAACTATACAGTTATTGTATTAGTTGTCCCATTTATAATTGCTCATCTTACACGATTCTTATTAAGAAAAAAATCTGTTTTAAACAACAAAATTATTCCCCTTTTTGGCAATGCTCAAATACTCTTTTTAGCTTCTCAATGATGATGTTTGGTGGTATTTTATGTTAGTGTTCTGGGGTTTAATTATTTGGTTAATCGTATTAATAATACGAAAGCTATCATCAAGAAATAAATCAAGCCAAACTGACAAGGCAGTTGAAGTACTTAGACAGCGATATTCCCAAAGAGAAATCGATACCGAGGAGGAGTACAAAATACGACAATCGGATCATTTTTTTGAAGGTGACATTCACGTATTTATGTTAAAGGCATATATAAAATATTAGATATTATTGTATTACAGGAACAGGAGTGTGCAAAATTGAATTATCAATATCCATACTATTATTATCCGAATTATACAGGAAGAACAGAAGCTGGTATGCCCATGATGGGGATGGATGAAATGAAACAAATGATGATGGAACACATGAAGATGACACAACAAATTAAGCAAAAAGTTGATATGATTGATGAACGTTTAAGGAAAATGGAAGAAAAAATGATGTGGTAGTAAACAACTACCACATCATTTTTTAATTAACGGGGTTTAACGGTTCAGCGGTTATTCTCTACAAATGATTTACTCGTCTGTAAACATCAATTGTCTCACTCCCATTGAATAGTCGGCCCATTAACATAGTCAATAATGTTTGAAGTGTGTATATTAGGTCTTGTTTTGCTTCATAATGAAATGAACAAGGAGTGTATAAGATGGATATTGAATACATTTTTGAGCATGGTTCTTTTGAGGAATTTCAACAAATAACGACGTTAAGGGAAAATCAGCTTTACTGGTTAAATTATATTGTCAGCTCAATAGAAAAGAGACGAGTAGCGGAAATTTTGTTTGGTATAGGGTATTCTATTAAAGAAGTGGAAGATATTCTTGTTTTACCAGACGGTGAAGCTTCTTTGATGAAAGTTCATTTAGATAAATTCGGAACAATCGATACAGAAAACATACTAAAAGCACTAACAAAAATATATCAGAGACAAACGTTGGAAGCAGTTATTGAACGCTTGTTAGACAAAAATTACAACAAAGATGTTGTTGAAGATGTGATACAGTTGTTTAATAAATAGATGGGAAGAGTTTTTAAAGTATATGATTGAAAATGGTAATATAATTACCTCTGATAAGCTATTTTGGTGGTTATTCACCAAATACCATAGACAGTTATTATTCCCATAAATAAGTGGTATACTGTTGATGTTGTTATTGCTACTTGTAAGTCTAGGAAGAAGAAATCCTTGGCATTTCTTCTTCCTCAATATTATTAAAAGGATGAGAAAATGGATAATAGTATTGAATATTGTCCCTTCTGCAATTCAAACTTGCAGGGTGAACCTATCCCAAAAGAGTTACGCAAGCACTACGGTAATTCAACTCATTTCACAAGGAAAATCGGCATTTCTAGTATAGAAGAAGACAAAGTAACAAAATGGGAGTGTCCTGACTGTCGCCAACAGTGGGACAGGGATTAAATTAAAATAATTTATACTCTGGATTATTGCTATTCGAATTCTTATGACGTTAATAGATTACAGTCCTAGAAAAGAAGCAAAAAGCCAACACTGTATTTAGTGCTGACCTTTTTGCTTGTTTGCACATTTATGTATGTGCAAATTTGTTGAAATTCATAAGACAACTAATAACGATTTATACATATGATCTCCAATTAAGTTGAAATTATACTTTCCATATAAAAGTAATTCAGTATAAGTCATACTATTTTCTACGTTGGCCTTTTCTTTGACTACCGCTCATTATTGTTCTGAATATGTTTCACTAAATACTCTGCATCATACCCGACACCCTGCAAGAGAGCAGAACCCCGTCTATATAGCCAAGGTAAACCGAGAAAATATAAACTATAATGGACCCATAAATCTAGACACGAAATAAGGAGATGTTAAAGTAGATTTATGGGGAAAAGAAAACAATATTCA
>NZ_JBCLVH010000042.1:0-8342 GCF_039548255.1 Lentibacillus songyuanensis | reverse complement strand
ACATTTTATGATAGAGTGCCTTTTCTTTTTTGGCTAGAATATCGCTCAAATACCCTCGAGAAATATTTTACACTTACAGAGTATCAATACGTTGTTTCATCATAAGCACATCCTTTACTTATTGCTAAGTGTAGATCAGAAGCTAGAGTTTGATCTGGCAGGTCCAAAGATGCGGCAATGGTATGAGCTTTCTCTGTTGATAAACTAGGTTTTTTCCTCTGACCACCGATCTAACGTTAAATGCTATGATGACAGGAAAACACGGAAACGAACATTGATTTTCCTTACAAATCCCGTGCAGAACCTTACAATTTTATTATGTTGCCATACCTGCCCAACACCATTATGGAATAAGGTCTTTTTATGGGGCCTTTTAGGTGAAAAATGCCTTTTAATTGGATTCGAAGTGACTAACACTTATGCGAAACATGAGATAAAAAAATACCTTTATAAAAATGTTCTTCTCTTTGCAAGAATATTATGTATAATGGATATAGAAGGCAATGCAGAGTATGCAATGCTTTATTTTAATGTATAAAAAAGGGGAGGGAATTTCAATGGCAACGGATCAAGAGGCTTTATTGGATAGGGGAAGAGACGATGAACCTAAGGTAGAATATGAAAGAAGAGAAGGGGAACCGACTCCAGCTTTTAAAGGAGCTTCCTGGGCTGCCTTATTGATAGGTGTTGGAGCTTATCTTATCGGACTGTTTAATGCAACAATGGAACTGAATGAAAAGGGCTATTATTTTGCAGTATTAATTGTTGGACTTTATTCTGCAGTATCCTTACAAAAGGCAGTAAGAGATAAAGAAGAGGGGATACCAGTTACGAATATTTATTATGGTATTAGCTGGCTGGCACTTATTATATCCATCTTATTAATTGGCATTGGTTTATACAATGCAGGAAGTATTATTTTAAGCGAAAAGGGATTCTATGGAATGGCATTTGTTCTTAGTTTGTTTGCCGCTGTAACGGTTCAGAAAAACATCAGAGATACACAGCAAGCGAGGGAAAAGGATTAAGGCTTTTCCACTTTTAATTTGTGGCTATTTAGTATCGGGCGTCATTCCTAAACAAGGAGTGGCGCCACAGCTTTAATAAGAACTTGCCGCCTTCGCTCAGTCCCCATGCCCGTTTGAAAATATCCGGAAAGAAGTCAACTTTCTTTCAATTTGTTGGTTTCGTTTGTTTTTTTGAATTGAAAATCCATATGGTATTCCTTGTCAAGCACCGCAATCGCAAGTGGATACGTCAGTGCCTGTGTATTGAAACTGCCCTGCTTCGGGGCCTGCACCTGATAATTGACGGTAATTATTTTATCACCGGAAGAGGCATGTTCCAGCTGGATTTGCTTAATGGCGACATGGTATCCGCCGGTTGATTTCTGTCCAAGCTGAACAATCACATAGGTTTTCCCATTTTCGATAAATACCTTGTTGGCTTGCTGCGAGCGCTTTTTCGCTAACCAATGCTGTATCTGTTTTGGTGTTTGGTTTGTGTTGAGGCTTTGAAAAGGCAGATTCGTGATTTCTGGTTCAATGTGTTGCTCGTCTTTATGCATGTTATCTCCCTCCGAATCATTTGTCTGGCAACCGCATAAAATAATACCTGTTGATAAAACAGCAATGAACACCCAGCACCAACACCACTGCTTCATTTTTTGCCACTGCTCCCTCCTGTTTTTAATGCGATTATTCTTTTGTATGCATCCACGTAGAAGGGTTACTTTGAGCCTAATGTATCTATAAATGTATCATAACATGTTACAATAAAAAAAGGCAGGTATACCGTAGACGAATTTGAGTCTTTCGTTGGGTAGCTGTTCTTTAAGATTACATCCTATGAATGCGGATATAGGTTATGAATATCATATGTAACAACGATACTGTCGTGAACAAATGACAACGTAGATAGACGAGGGGGTTGCACCGTGAAAGTTGTTGGAATTTCCGGATCCGTTATTGGTTCCAAGACAAAGATTGCGATGGAATATGTCATGAAGCAGGTACATGAACAATATCCAGATGCAGCAACCAATATGTTGGATTTAAACGGTCTGTCACTTGTTTTTAGTGATGGGCGAAATTATATGGAATATGAGGGCGATACCAAATTTGTAGCAGAAACGATTATGTCTGCGGATGTATTGATTATTGGCACACCAACATTCCAAGCTTCGATTCCAGGCGTTTTAAAAAATGTGTTTGACCTATTGCCGGTTAACGCATTTCTGGACAAAGTTGTCGGTGTCGTGGCAACTGCTGGGTCACCCAAACACTTTTTAATGACGGAACAACAGTTAAAACCGATTTTAGCGTATATGAAAGCGACGATTGTATCATCATATGTCTTTGTCGAAGAACAGGATTATCATCGTAAACAAATCATCAATGACGATGTTTTGTTTCGGTTAAATCGGTTGGTTGAGGATACAGCTGAAACCTTTAAGGCCATGGAAATTGTCAGGAAGTCAAAAGAAGATGCATACGGCTTTTAAGCTTCGCGCGTTTGGATTGATCAGGCAGGTTGTCATGCAATGTTATTGGTGATGATGACGAAATCAGTCGGACGCGCTTTTTATTTGTCTAATTATTGGATATCCTCGTTTTCCCACCCTTTTTCACCAAAATGGCAGACCTTTCGACGGCGTTTCGCACGTTTTTCCACACGCAGTTATAAAAACGTATTATTTGCAAGTCTGTTAAAAGCTGTAGAATCTTGTCGCTTCTTGGTTCAGGTATTAGACAGGCTTAATTATTCAATCGAGTCATAAACACGCCTCTTGTCCCATAAAATAGTCCAAGCAGATGAATAAGGAGCGAATGAGATATGGGACGTGCTGGTAAAATTGTGTGCTGGGGGGCAGGGTTGGCACTGCTGGCCTTTTTAATTCAATTTCCAATTGAAAAAACAGATTCCACCTGGAAGACATGGTCTCTTCCACTTGCAGGAAAAACGATTGTCATTGACCCGGGTCATGGTGGTCCGGATGGTGGGGCCAAGGGAAAAGATGATACACAGGAAAAAGAAATCACCTTGACCGTTGCCAAGAAGCTGCAAAATTATTTACAGCAGTCAGGCGCGCTGGTTTATTTAACAAGGGAAGCGGATACGGATTTGGCAGATAAGGATACAAGTGGCCTATCCCGGAGGAAATCGGAGGATATTCGTAAGCGGCTTGCTTTTATTCAAGAAAAGGGAGCTGATTTTTTTGTATCCGTACATTTGAATGCGATTCCCGCAGCACAATGGCATGGTGCGCAAACCTTTTATTATCCAAAATATGAACAGAGCAAGCATTTGGCGAAGATGATCCAGTCTGAAGTGACTCGGAACCTCGAAAATACCAATCGCCAGGCATTGGCATTAAACACGGTATATTTGTTAAAGCATGCGGAAGTTCCCGGAGCACTGGTAGAAATTGGTTTCCTATCCAATGAACAGGAACGGGAACTGTTAAAACAGGATGATTATCAGCTGAAAATGGCCAGCAGTATTTATGAAGGGATTTTACGGTATGTGACCGAGGATGCGGAGAAAGAGAAGTGACGCATCTACATCTATTACGAAGACATTGGTATTCAACAATCATTCTCATGATTCATATCACTTAGTTTTTGTATGATTTATGTTATACTAGCAAGTAATAACAGGATTCATTGTGCACGTTACAAGGTTCTGTCGATGCTAGGAAAGGATAGGTGGGTTATCGTGCTATCAAAGGAAGAAGTTATTCAATTATTGAACCCGGTTAAGGACCCTTTTTTACATAAGACGCTAGAAGAGACGGGCGGTGTAAAAGAGGTTACCATAAAGGAAGAGAAGAACCATGTCAGTGTAAAAGTTGGGATTGGCAAGACAAATACAGGAGAACAAATGCAGCTGCAACAGCAAATTGTCGGCATTTTGAAGAAGAATGGTGCGACTACCGTTGGACTGCGCTTTGAAAAGCTGCCCGATGAAATCATTCAGAAATATCAGCCGGCAGTAGAGCAGGAAAAGGAAGCTTCGCTCATGGGCGGGAATAAGAATCCGAACTTTATCGCGGTTTCCAGCGGGAAAGGCGGCGTAGGGAAATCCACCGTTACGGTCAACCTGGCAATGGCCTTGAAACGTCTTGGTAAAAAGGTTGGAATTATTGATGCGGACATCTATGGTTTTAGTGTGCCTGATATGATGGGAGTGGAGACCCGTCCTGTTGTTCGTAATGAAAAGATTTATCCAGTGGAACGAATGGGCGTGAAGGTTATTTCCATGGGCTTTTTTGTGGAGGACAACTCCCCAATTATTTGGCGTGGGCCAATGCTTGGTAAAATGCTGAATAGTTTTTTCAAGGAAGTGGAGTGGGGCGATTTAGATTATTTACTGCTTGATCTGCCACCAGGAACGGGTGATATTGCCATGGACGTGCATGAGCTATTGCCAACGTGTAAAGAAGTAATTGTTACAACACCACATCCAACAGCAGCATTTGTAGCGGCTCGTGCTGGACAAATGGCTTTAAAAACCAATCACACGATTTTGGGTGTCGTGGAAAACATGGCTTATTTTGAAAGTGAAAAAACTGGCGAAAAAGAATATGTATTCGGCCAAGGCGGCGGTAAAAAGTTAGCAGAAGTTCTGAAAACAAAAGTACTTGGTCAATTACCGTTAAAACAGCCGTATGAGGAAGAGGATGAGTTTGCACCGTCCGTGTATCAGGCAGACCACCCGCTTGGTAAAGAATACCATAAGATTGCGGCTAAGGTTGTCGCAGAGGTGGAAGGCTAAAATTATAAAGAAAAAATAAGAGGTGGCCGCTGTCACCTCTATTTTTATCCCACTTTTAAAGGAAAGTAAGACCTCCAATTAAAGACTTTGAGGGGAAACTAAAAAGATAAGTGGGGGTCCATTCATGACAAAGATCCAGTTCTGTTCAATCCTGCATTAGAGCGTCTGAGTTCGTCGGCCCCCACTGAATGGAAAGTTCACTTTATGTGGGGTTATCTACCTTCCGTGTTAGCCCCCTCCGTACCAGCGCCACTTTTCTCGCTATCTTGATCGTTTTCCTTTTTATCTTGCTTCTGTTCTCCTTGTTCATCGGCAGCCTGCAATAAAGTTTTCGTCATCTTCGCTTGGAATGCTGGGGATTGGAGAGTTTCCTTTATGGTCTCCTCCAAATGGGCACGGAATTGCTGGCTTTTTAATACGTCAAGCATTTCCTCGGTCATTTGCGGATTTTTAAGGAGGCTAAGCATTTGCTTTTGATATTCGGCATCATTCATTAGGTTTTTCATCAGTTTCTTCTGTTCGCCGGCCATTGATTCAGCAAAGCTGTTCACGAATTTTGGATCACTGAACAACTGTTTCCACATTTCTTTCCCTTTTTCGGAAACTAATGCTTTATTAACGGCCTTTTTTACGGAATCATCCTGCATGATGAGCTGTTGTTTCATTTTTTCATCAGCCAATAACTCCTGAAGTGCCTTTTGCCCATCCTCGGTTTGTAATATATCAAGAACCATTTTTTTCGTTGTATCGTAATCCATATTTTCTACAGCAGTGCTTTGCCCGCCACTGCATGCAGATATAAACATGATGGTTAGAGCAGCAAAGGAAATAAAAATTGCCCGAAGCATGTTGATCCTCCTTCCCTTACATACCCTTAATATGAGAAGAAAAGTGAGAAATATGCACCTTAGGAAGGAAAAATGCGTCCGTTCGTGATAAAATGATGGTGAATAATGTTTGCGGTAATTTCTGCGTATGACAAATACATGGCATGAAACGGCAGGAGGATTTTTTAAGTGAATAGTCGTAAATGGGTAAGACTGTTTTTTACAACGTTGGCGCTTGGTGGTGCCGCTGGTTTAATTACCAGTTTTTTTGTAAAACCAGCTTCCTATTCAGAATGGTTAAACCCGTTTGATTTTTTTGATTTACTTGGTGTAGTTATCTTTTTTATGGGTCTTGGTTTTGTATTTAGCCTTGTCAGTCAGACTGGTTTTTTCGCTTATTTGTTTATAAATCAGTTTGGATTAGGGATATTTCGCACGTTTTGGCCAACGGTACAGGTGCTGCTTATTGCCTTTGTTGCGTTTGATTTAGTTTATTTTCCATATAATGCATCCGATGGCGAGGGCTCGCTTTTCAAGTATATTATGATAGCGGCTGCCATCGTTATTTACGGATGGATCATTGCAAAAATAAAGGCGAAGGAAACTAACAGTAGAGCGTTTATCCCTGCTCTGTTTTTAATGGTAGTTATGACGACCGCAGAGTGGGTGCCAGGCCTTCGAACAAGTGGTGCTGAATATGCCTGGCTGATGATTGTTCCGTTGTTAGTATGTAATACGTACCAATTATTGATCCTGCATCGGATTAATAAACCGGATCCGAAACAGCAAGCGAAGGCTACACAAACAATAAACAACAACAAACAGAAAAGTAAAAAAGCATGATGATCATGAAGGAGCTGTTTTGGCAGTTCCTTCATTTTTAGATGCTAATCAATTGCTTTGGATTTCGCGTGTGCCTGATTGATGAACTCCGATATTGGCACAAAGTGAAATCCTTTATTTTTCAAGCCAGGTAAAATCGTTTTCAGGGCATCGTCTGTCTGTTTAACCGAATCAGATGCATGTAATAAAATAATATCCCCGTTCGAGGTCTGTTTCATGACAAAATCAGTGATGGCGTCTGTCCCTGGATTTTTCCAGTCGTTTGGATTTACGTTCCAGTGAATAACTGTCAGACCAAGGCTTTTAGCAAGCTTAATCGTCTCTTCATCGAATTGGCCATTCGGCGGACGGACCAGCTTCATATCCTCATAGCCCAGCTTTTGAAATACTTCCTTTGCGTGCAATAGGTCCTTTTTCACTTGTTCGGGCTCTTGATTTAGATAGCTCTTATAACGATAACCAAGCATCCCCAGTTCATGTTTTCCTTCTGTAATCTTATCAATGATTTCCGGATGCCGTTCCGCCCATTCGCCACTTACAAAAAAGGTGGCCTGTATATTTTCCTGTTTTAATCGCTTTAGAATAGCAAATACTTTTTCTTCTCCCCAGCTGATATTAAAGGTTAATGCAATGCTCTCCTCGTCTTTATTTCCTTTTGACAAAGCGGATGGCTCGTCTTTAGCGGAAAGGACTGAAAAAGCCCCATCGCGCTCAAACCATAAGCATGTTGCCGTAAACAAAGCAAGTAAAATAATGACAATCCAACGTTTTGACTTGGTAAAACGGAAGGTATAAAAGTGCTGCATGGTTCTCCTCCTAAAACTTCTTTATTCTTAGTTTATGAACGAAATATCGTAATATGAACAAGCTGTTGATGGATAAAAAAGTATTCATTGGCTATGCTAACGTGTAGACAACAAAATATGGAAACGAATACGTTAAAATAAAAGCGGATGGAATATGGGAAGAAAGGGAATGGAAGTGTAGGATATGGAGGCAGCAATAAAGCACGTATGGGACAACCGACAAGTTCAAAGAGGGATTACGAATAAATGTGATGGTGTTAGTTCAGTTTTACAGGATATAACTAAAAGCATGCCTAACGAGTACCATATACGAATTTGCGGAAGGTTTGAGGTGGTAGTAATGCTTGGATTACTGATTAATGATATCGAACAAAAGGAAATGGAATACCTATTGAAACGTGAATTGGAAGAATTGCTAATGGATTTAGAAGACCATCGGATTGATCATTTAGTAAAACGTGCAATGCGGGAACGTTACCAGATTTTATTTCAACTATTTCGTCGAGTAGCAAGCGAACAAGAGTGTTTGAAATATATACCGAAGCGAACAAAGTATGAATAATGATCGCCTATTGTTAGATGGACAATGGTACAACGGCTGATTGTCCATTTTCCTTTTTCATGTTGTTTTTTACAAGGGCTGCATCCTGTTACAGGAAAAAGCCTAATTTTTTTCGGGAATTTTGTTGATAAACAGTAAAATATATGCTATATTTAGTTCTGTTGTCGGAGAGATAGCTTACAACAGCTTCAATAGGTTTTGTTAAATCAATAAAATACTTTTTCAAAAAACCTATTGACTTCCTGTGACAAATATTATAAAATATATCTTGTCGCTAAAAACGACAGATAATAAATTGCTCTTTGAAAACTGAACAAAACAACCAGTATGATAACAGATGTCAGAGGTTAGATTAGACATTAAATCGTATGATTCGATGGATGATTTAGACCCTGGAATCAATTTTTTGCAGCTAAGACTTTTGATAGGATTGATTGGTGTCAATCGTATCACAAACTTTTTTGGAGAGTTTGATCTTGGCTCAGGACGAACGCTGGCGGCGTGCCTAATACATGCAAGTCGAGCGCG
>NZ_JBCLVH010000041.1:0-11797 GCF_039548255.1 Lentibacillus songyuanensis | reverse complement strand
GAATATAGGCCCAATCCCGGGAACGGTGTCCAAGGTTTGAGGAATCGTTCCCAAATGGTCAACAATCGCTTTCTTCAAGACTTTTAATTGTTCCTGTATAACACGGATGACGCGAATACTTGAAGCCAGAGCCAAGTTAACCGAGTCTGCCATAGACTCTGGTAAACGATAGGAAGCACGTGCAGCCTTTTTCAATGAACGGGCAACTGCTTCTGGGTCTTCAAACCGGTTTTTTCCATGCTGAACAAGGAATGCAATGAGCTTGTCCAGTGGCATGCCGACTAGGTCTTCAACGGATTCAAATTCCTCCATGACAGCCAGAGAGGTAGCTCCTAGCTTGTTTTGCTTGAAGGGACCGGTGATCGTATAATCACTGAACTTCAAATACAAGTTGGTCATGAGGAAATTGCTTTCCCGTGTTAAATCCTGCATCAAATGGTAACGAGAACGCGTCAGCCGTTGTAAGGCCATTTGCGGCTCGCTCCATGTGAAAGGATTTGGAAGATTTCCAGCACGAAGCTTAGCGGCAATATACCAGGCATCTGCCCGATCATTTTTGGGAGCGTCCAGAAAATTGGATTGCTTGAATTGCTTAATCAGACTGGGATTAAAAACATAGACGTTTTTCTCTGGAACCCCAAAATCCAAATGACGGCTCAGGTACATGGCGGTGTGAGTGGAATAGTTGCCAGTGTGTTCTAGCCCGAACAAAAGCTGTTCGTATCCATGCTTTTTGACAAGCGTGGTGATACGATCTTGTAACTCCTTGATACCGGGGCGATTGTTAGTAACCGTAAACCGGCTAACAGGCCGTTTTTCTTCATCTCGGGTTAAGCAACAGACGACGTTGTTCTTACTGCTTACATCAATTCCGACGAACAAGGGTGAAGTTCATGATCACCTCCTTTGTTTAAGGGTTGTAGCGCCTACGATGCCGAGATGTCCCTGGGAAACCTATGAACGACAGCCTTGCGAGCTATTGGAATACACCGGGGTCAGCGGTGCACGTACCTCCCTCTGCTTTGCAGGAGGGCCGACCAGCCGGGAAACAGTCAGCGTGTAGGTCTATAACATAGGGCCAGGGGAACACTCTTTATTTGGAAGACACCCAGGTTTTGGGGCAACAGGGGAAAACGGAACATTCCCTTGGTAGGACACTACCTATGGCTATTTTCCCAAAGACAGCTCAGCATCGTAAACACTTTTGTTTGAGGGCTACCGCGTATACACTTGCTTTCTTCTAATTCGCGTTAAGCTTGCCTTCGCAAGCACACGCTCATTACGAAGCTACGCCCTCCAACATCCATTAAATGAATAGTGAGCTATATTCAATTTTCAAGGTGCAATTAAATCTTTTAAAAACCTAAAAAATTAGGTTCAAACATAATATACAAGGAGGGATTTATATGAAAAAAGGGTTATTGGCAATAATTGCATTTGGCTTTATCTTCGTACTTGCAGCGTGTGGTGGAACTGACAGTAGTGATACAGAGAGTGCCGACGATGGTAGCAAAACTGAACAGGCTGAAAATGATGGCGCTACCGAACAAGCAGGAGACAATAAGAATACGGATGATACTGCCAAAAGTAATGAACTTGACATTAAAGCGACAAATTGGGAATTTGGCCAGACTGAATACACCGTAAAAGCTGGTGAGGAAGTTAACATATCGTTTGCTAGTGATGAGGGTATGCACGGACTTGCTATTGACGATTTTGACGTTAATATCGAAGATGATGGTAATGCAACATTCACGCCGGATAAACCAGGCGAATATAAAATCTATTGCAGTGTACCATGTGGGCAAGGGCATAGTGATATGACATCAACATTGGTCGTTAAATAATTGAAAAAAGAGTTGTTCTACAGTGAACAACTCTTTTTACTGTTATCGTCATGGGCGCTAAACAGATTCTTTCCCTTTGCCCGTCCTAAAGCTAAGATTACAGATGAGTCCAAGGAAGTTTTTATGAATGAAGGAGTGATAAGATTACAGAACGCTGGAAATGTAACAAGCTGAGATCAAAAAACAGCTTTCTATCAGGCTCGTCAGGAGATAGAAGAGAACCCGACAGAAGTCCAGTGGTTCAATATAAGGATCTCAATTTAAATTCACATCAATGAAGTTAAATCGTGAGTGAGAAGCTTCCCTCTTACTTCTATTTCAAATAAATAGAGGTGAGAGTTTACATGACTATCTTGAAACAAATCCAATCCTTATTATTGTGCGATTTTAAGTTTTAATTTTCACCTGATAATCCGCCTCATCTAGAGTCCTAGAATTACCTCAGCCCTTAATAATTATTCACACAGGAGGACATATTCTCTTTCGATGTTTGCGGGTGACATTCAGACTGAGGATCCTCTTCAGGGTCAACCTTTTCAACAATCCATTTATCTCGCACAAACTGCACGAAAAGCACAATTGCTTTAAAGGCAATGTCTAGACCAATCGCTATCCAAACACCTAACAAACCCCAGCCAAGTTGTATACCCAATACATACACAAATAGAGTACGTACAGCCCACATTCCAATCCCGGTTAAATACATTGGGAATTTTGTATTATTAGCCCCTTGAAACGCCCCGGTTAACGTAAGCACAACAGCTAAGAAGGGTTGAAATACCCCTGAAACTTTTAAAGCTGTCCCGATATTTTCTGTTACTTGATGATTTTCGGAAAAGAACCCTCCTGCCCACTCTCCAAAGAAAAATAATAATAACCCAAATAGTGACATAAAGCCTACAGCCAGTAATACGGAAAGTCTCGCATATCTGACAGCTTCTATTCGGTCACCCGCCCCTATTTGCTGACCTACTAAAATGGTTGCCGCGGTAGCAAAACCATATCCAATCATGTAGGAAAACACTTCAATATTTCCGGCTATTTGGTGCGCCGCAAAGATTTTGGTTCCCAATGTAACAACTAAGCCAAAATACACAATTTGTCCAGCCCTCATAATCAACCTTTCTCCTGCAGCAGGACTTCCAAGTACAAATAACTCTTTAATATGCATTTTATCGAGTTTCCAGTATTCCCTTTTAAATTTTACTAGTTCCGATCGTTGAATATATATCAGTAAACCTGTCGCACCGATCATCCGAGCTATCACCGTCGCAATTGCTGCTCCGGCAATACCCATCCCCGGTATAACCCAAAATCCAAATATGAAAAGATAATCAAGTACACCGTTAATAATATTTACAATGATGCTCATTTTCATTGGGGATTTTGTATCCCCCGCTCCACGTAAAACCGCACTAGCTACAAACATGAGGGACATAAAAATAGAAGGAATAGCAACAATTCTGAAATACGTGGTGCCTGCCGTTAATACTTTTGCTTCGATCCCCATTAGTTTTAGAAGTGGTTCAGCAAAAATTAGAGTAATGATTCCTGTGAAGACGCCGAATATAGTAGCCAAAACAATGGACTGCTGGGCAATATGTCTGGCCTTCTCTACCTTATTAGCACCTAGAAAATTGGCTATATAAACGTTTGCTGCTACACCAAGAGCCATAAACAATGCGAAATAAATAGCTAATACAGCATTGGTTACGCCAACTGCCGAGACTTCTACTAATCCTAATTTGGACACAAAATAAGTATCAACAAATCCTAAAATTGTTTGAAAAAGGTTCTCTATCACCGCCGGAAAAGCTAACAGTAAAATTATTTTGAGTTTCTTGCCATCCGTATCCGCCGGATTAATTTTATCGTCTTCGATATGCGTGGTCATTAGTTCTTGTCGCCATCCTTTACTCACAAATCTAAAAATATTAGAAATTCGAATACCAAAATAAATAATTGCTTTTTTGAGCATTAGTTTTGGTACGGGAAAGTACTACTCTTTCCCGCACAAACAGCTAAATCATCCTGCCATTTTACGGCATTCCTCCGCACACTCTCGGCAGATTGTTGCACATTCCTGACAATGTGTGTCCTTCATTTGTTCACACTCTGTTGCACATTGCTCACATAGATTTGCACATACACTGCACAGTTCAGCCGAAAATGCGCTATTCCGAGTCATAAATTGAACTGACTGATTGCAAATGTCAGCACAATCATTCAACGTTTGAATACATTTGACTCTTGCTTGCACATCAGGTTCTTGCAAACAAGCTGTCAAACATTCTTCACATGCGCGTAGACATTTAAGACATGCCTCAATACAGGTGTCCATGTTTGTTGGTGACGTTGATAAAACACCCATTTTATAACCCCCTTTCACTTCTTTCCCTAACAGTGTGTACATTGTCTTATTGCTTATACCCGATAAATTTATGGATGCAAAATTGTCATAGAATCTGCAAATAATCTGCACATTTATTGGGGATATAATAAATGAAGTGAAAAAAGGGAGGAAAAATAACACATGTTGAAATCAAAAAAAACAGTGATAGGAATCTTTTTGCTTGTGGCAATGTTTACCCTGGCAGCATGTGGAAGTAGTAATGATGAAGTAGAGCCAAATGATAGCAAGAATACAGATTCACAATCTAGTTCTGAACAACAAACAAACGATGATGAAATGGGTGATGATGAAATGGATATGAATCATGCTGGTTCTGGAGAAGTTCCCGAAGAATTGGAGGAAACGAAAAATCCAAAATTCGAAATTGGAAGCAAAGCGATTATCGAATCTGATCATATGAAAGGAATGAAAGGTGCTGAGGCTACGATTGCTGGAGCATTTGACACAATTGCCTACACCATCTCCTACACTCCTACAACCGGTGGCGAACGGGTAACAAATCATAAATGGGTCATCCAGGAGGAAATTAAAGAAGCCAAAGATGACAAACCATTAGAACCAGGAACAGAAATCACCGTAGAAACATCACACATGAAAGGTATGGAAGGGGCGACAGCTGAAATAGACTCAGCCGAAAAAACAACAGTGTACATGGTCGATTATACGCCTACTACCGGTGGAGAAAAAGTTACCAATCATAAATGGGTAACCGAAGATGAACTATCTCCGGTTGAATAGATAGCGCGAATGAATAAGAAATATAAAAGGTATGCAGGATTGAGCTGAGGGGTTCAGTAACGGGGGAGAAAATAACAAATAATACACCAGTTAGGGGTATAAGTCACATGCGATTTGCACCCCTAACTTTTATTGATATGACAGCTCTTCGCCTACTTTATCGCCTAAATTAGCATGCTAAAATGGATGCCAATTCGTGTGTTATTTCCAATGTTACTCTTAGGATCATTATGCCATATTCGTTATGTTACCAACGATTTTATATTAAAAATGTTAGGAAAATGATCATTTTATGTTAATATAATGGTATTGAAATTTGGTTTACCCGTATTATTAACAGTCCAGATTGTTGAGCGAAATAATGCTAAAATTGAATTGAATTGGTAAACACCAAATTTTGATTAGGAGGGAGTATTGAAAAAGATTCTTTTGTTATCATTATTGTCCTTTTGTGCTTTGTTTCTGTTCGCTTGCCAAGAAAAAGAGATGACGCTGCTCGACGATATCTCATCAATTTCTATTTCTAAATCTGGTGGCTATGGCGGAGTAAATGATAATTATTTTACTATCATTGACCAAGATACTTTAACATCAAGGTTCCAAGGAATCCTAAAAAATGCAGAAGGGAAAAGAAAAAGGGTCAATGTTGAAAAGGAGATGCCTGATTACGATATAGTTGTCGATTATAAAAATGGTGAAACACATTTCCTAAATCTTGTCGTTGGGAGTAAAGGAGAAAAAAGCAGGGTAATGTATGTAGGTCACGAAAATAACGGTTTTGACATCTCTCCTGAGGATACAGAAAAGTTAAGGGAAATAATAAAGGGTCAATAAAGGTTTATATTGCAAACGGACACAATTGTTGCATAAAATTATTTTGAAAACAGGCATGCCCCGTTTACTGTGAAGGGGCCCTTTTTGTAGCGTGTCAAACTTAAGTAACCAGGAAATTCTACCGTTTCCGCTATTCATTCGGTCGCAATGTAAGACTTCGAACGATGGTTCCAAATAATGTTTCGTTTTCCTCTATTACTAATCCAGCCCGGTTAATATTTTCTAGAGTTTTGCGGTTTATATTTGCCCCCCAAAGCCTTACCGTCAATGGATTAAAGACATCCATCATCTTCCCAAGACCTTCATTCTCACTTCTCATATGCTCCAACAATAAAATTTTTCCATCTGGCTTACAAACTCTCCCCATTTCCTTTAACCCTTTGACGGGATCAGGCACAGAGCAATATACGCAGGTGGCTATAACATAATCAAAAGCATCATCTGGAAACTGCATATGTTGGGCGTCCATTTCAACCAGATTTAATTCAAAGGGTAAGGCCAAAGACTCAGCTTTCTTTCTAGCCTGTTTTAACATCCCCGGGCTAAAATCAATTCCTGTATAGTTAATATCATTGGGATAATATGGCAGGTTAGCACCTGTACCGACCCCCACTTCCAGCACACGTCCATCCACTTTTTGTAGTAACTCCTTCCGCCATCTCTCTTTGATCATTTTATCCATTACATCATAGATAGCGGAAATACGATTATAACGCTTCTTAATAGTATCTGTTAGATTGTTGTTCATTTCTTCACTCCTCTTTAACAAGAATCTCAGATTGTAATTTAAAAGATCAGGTATCCCGCCCTGAATCAGGATCATAAGGCATATTGTTTCCTCGCTTAACCCACATTTACTTTTACCATCATTTCCCGATCTAGGGCAGTGTAAAGTGTATAGCAACATTTTCAATTTTTCTGAATCTGTATTTAAGGATGGAGGAGAAAGAAAAGGGTGTTTTTTATACTTTTCCTTCTGCTTTTCCTCATGCCTTAATTAACCCCATTTTTCACTTAGCAAAGACACTCATTCCATTACCTTTCTACTCGGTATACAGCGCATCAAGACGTTATTTCCTCATACATCATAACCCTGTCAACCGTCTCTGGAGTCTGTCTACCACATTCCTCATTCAACCTTAAACTGACCCATCATACCTGCATCTTCATGTTCAAGGATGTGACAATGATACATAAATTCACCAGAATGTTTAAAGGTAGCAATTACTCTAACTGTTTCTTTCGGATGAACGAGAACGGTGTCTTTCCACCCTGTTTCGTTTGCTGGTGGAGGATCCCCATCACGATCTAAAACTTGAAATTGTACACCATGTGCATGAAAAGGATGAACCGTTCCCCCCATCATTCCCATACCACTTTCGTTGGTGATTTCCCAGATTTCGGTATCATTCATTTGTAACGTTTCATCTATCCTATCCATATCAAATTGTTTACCATTGATATTTACCATGGGTCCCATTCCCTGAAAAGCAAATTCCCTTGTTTTTACCGCATCATCAGGATTCATTTTGTCAATGGTAGTTAATTTGCTTGGAACTATATATTCTTTTGAGCTTTCACCTTTTCCCGTAAACTTCATAAATTCTGATCCTTTATTTACCAACTGAACCGTTTCTCCCTTTTTCAAATCCGAAAAATCAACAAGAATTTCTGCTCTTTCTGCAGGGCCGAGAACTATATTGTCCATTTTTGCAGGCTCTTCAAGAAACCCACCATCACTGGCAATTTGATGAAATGACTGGTTATTACTGAAATTTAATTCATAAACACTTGCATTGGACCCATTCAATAAACGAAGCCGCATCATACCACTTGGGACTTCCAAAAACGGATTAACAGCTCCATTTACAAGTATTGTGTTACCCTGTAGACCATTCATAACATCATGCATTCCTAAATCATATTGAAAACTTCCATCCGAATTAAATCGTTTATCTTGAATCACAAGTGGAACATCATCCACTCCATATTCTTTCGGAATATCTAAACGATCAGAAACCTCATCCTCAATCAAGAATAACCCCGCCAACCCTTTATATACCTGTCTCCCCGTTTCTTGCTCAGGATGGGGATGATACCATAACGTGGCTGCTGGCTGTTCTACCTTGAATTCAGGAGTCCATGACTCTCCAGGTTGAATCCCAGAATGTGGCCCCCCATCTTTATCACCATCCACTTCAAGTCCATGCCAGTGGATAGTTGTTATATCATCATCCAGATTATTTTTTACTTTTACAGATACCTCTTCACCTTTTCGAACCCGAATCACAGGGCCTAGATAATCGCCATTATACCCCATAGTTTCTGTCTTTTTTCCGGGTACAAACTCCTTTGTAGCGTTTTGAGCAGTTAAACGAAATTCTGCTTTATTTGGATCGGGATCATGATCTTTTAATAATGGCGGTATAGGAAGGGGCAGTTCTTCTGTTGCGATTGTTTGATTATTCGCTTTATCAGATGGCTGTTTCATTGATAAATCCGGTAATTGCCCAGGCATATCTCGCCCCTGTACATAAAAGAGAATGGATACTCCCAAGATTATTACGACACCCGCAATTAAAATACCGAAGTTCTTCTTCATTGTTTGTCACCTTTCGTCCGCTAAACGAGATTGTATAACAAGAAATTACTGATAACGGTTCATATCTTTTATTTCCTCATTGCAAGCTTGACAGCGATATATACTACAGCTCCTGTCACAATTAAATGGATGATATACCCAAAAACCCCAAATCCACTCATCATACCACCGAAACCAAAGCCATCCATCATTCCTCCGTTACCATTCATCATCAGTGATCATTCCTTTCTTTTGTTTTGACCCCAAATTCGTCTACACTCGTATATTTCTCCATTTCCCCTACATTAGTCAAAATTACACCACGATTTTCAATTTTAAAAGGATCGTTGGCATAAATGATGACTGCAATTAGCATTGGCACCCTGAAAGTATTTGTTTATATGACTGATAAACAGGTAATGCGAGTGCAATTTTTTCCGGAAATACAGCCCATTATGGAATAATCCGTTTCATATTTTACATTCAACACCCAAAGTGATGTCATTTTTCAGCCCAAAGCCCATTGACAGAGCAAAGTACTTTGAGCTGATTCTTCATGTAAACCGAAATTTATTCCACTTTTACTTGTCCCATCATACCGTTATCCTCATGTTCAAGATTATGGCAATGGAACATATACACGCCCTTTTCCTTAAACTGCACAGCTACTTTCACCGTCTCATCTGGATCTACGGCAATGGTATCTTTCCATCCCTGTTCATTTTCTGGTGGTTTTTCTCCATCTCTAGAAAGTACTTTAAATTGGGCTCCGTGAATATGGAATGGATGGACCATTCCTCCCATTTCATCTGGTTTATTGTAAATTTCCCATGTTTCGGTTTCCCCTTGCTTTTGCGTAAAATCAATTCTATCCGGATCAAATTTCTTTCCATTTATCGTTACTTTATCCATCATCCCAAAGAGTTCCACCTTTTTTGTAACAGGCGAATCCATTTCTTCTTCTGTTATGGAAAAATCATTCATCTTTTCAGGAAGGGCGCTATCCTCTCCACTTTGATCGGAAACCTCAAATGGTAAAAGGGTGGATCCGTCATCATCATTTATTAATGCCAAATCGTCTTCTGCATGAAGCTTTGAAAAATCAATAACGATTTCGGCACGTTCAGATGGTGTTAGTGTAATTTTTTTCATTGTCACCGGCTTATTCAATAGTCCTCCACCCGTTGCGATTTGCTCAAAGGAATCTCCTGTATTCAATTTAAAAGTAAAGTTTCGCGCATTAGACCCATTTAATAGACGAAGACGAACCTTTTCTTTCTTTACAGTCAATTTCGGATTCAACGTTCCATTGATCAACAACGTATCACCGATTGTTCCATCATCATCCATTGCAGCATCGTAATTCAATTGTTTCTTATCATCAAATGTTTTATCTTGAAAAATCAAGGGAATATCATTCTGTCCATACTTGTTTGGTAAACCAAGGCTTTTCGAGTTGTTATCCTCAATATATATTAATCCTGCAAGTCCATTGTATACCTGTTCAGCCGTTTTTCCATCGGGATGAGGATGAAACCACAGCGTTGATGCTTCCTGTGTCACTTTGAATTCAATCAACTTTTCTTCTCCCGGTTTTAAAGGATAATGTGGTCCTCCATCCTCTTCTCCTGGTACTTCCAGCCCGTGCCAATGAAAAGTTGTCTTTTCGTCTAAATCATTTATCGTTCTAATTTTCACCTTATCACCTTTGTTAAGACGAAGCATTGGTCCTAAAAAATCCCCGTTGTATCCATATGTTTTCGTTTTGGTACCATCAAATATTTCCGTCTCGCCTTTTTGCGCTCGAACAGTATACGTAACTTCATCCTCATTATCACTTTCGATCGCAGGAGGTATTTCTAGTTCGTTTTCCCCTGTTGAGTTGTTCAAACTTACCTCCTTATCATGATCGGTATGACCCTCCATGTCATCATCCATTTCCATATCATCATCCATGCTTGAATCATCTTTTTTCTCAGGTGTTGTTGCATCATTCGTTGCACAGGCTGACAAAACAAACGCAGCCAATAAAGAAATAAAACCTACTAATAATATTTTCTTTTTCATAAATAATAACTCCTATTAAATAAATTTTGTTTATTAATCATTCTCTATAGCTAAGTATTAACGGCATCCATGGCGGAAAGAAGAATAATGACTTCTTAACGAATCGGCACACTACGGCTCTTAGAATCATTCAATACCTCTTGCAATATCCATTAATAGCAGACTTTCGTTAAAGAAAACCAGCCTCCCATTTTTATATTTAGGATTCAACAGCATGGCCTTTGTTCTTCAATGGCTTCATTCATGGCATCTACCATTACTTTTGACACTTCAAAAGTAATATCTGCACTGTAGCCACTTCCAAATTACCCTCTGCTGATGATACACCGTCTAATTCTTTCAATGTACCTTCATGTACACTTTACAACGCCCATCTTATATACCTTGTGCATTTAAAGTTTCCTCTATGACCTTTTCACCTCCTTTCAATGGTTTTTTTATATTTTCAAGCGGTTTATACATCATTTGTTTTTGAAGAGTGTTAAGAACATACAGCCTGAAGACCAATCCCCAAAACTTTGGCTAACAAATTTTCATTTCCTGTAAACCACCTGTTTCCATAATCATTATATAAAGAAAGTGTTGAGAATTTATGGAGATAACAAAAAATCTAATAAATTTTTAATTAATACATCGAACGTAGGGTTAAGTATCTATATCACTTTGAAGGTTAATTTTAATGAAAAAGTTTCTTGTTTTCATTTTCATTTGATTGTTGAACATGTTAATCGGCTCTTCAACAAAAACACAAAAAGACCCCTATGGAGGTCCTTTCATGTTTAGGGGGTTAAATCAGCTGTTCTGAATATTTCCACTTTCCCAAGCGAATTCATTGCGATTCGTGTTGACTGTTCCTTGTGCAAACGATGTTTCCAATGACGAAAGAAGAAGCAAGATCCATGCAAAGCAAATGGACCTTTTTTCATGTTTCCAGTCTTCTTTCTACGCATGATTACCAAGACACTTTTTAGTATAAAGGATAAATTTGATGAAATTGTGAGGTTATTATATTTTTATATCACTTTTTAGTTCCTATTTGTCAATTTTGCTAGTTTATCCTCAAATTCCAGTCATCCATTTCTCCACGTGCAATTCCCTTCTTAAGGATTTGCACAGACGAATCTTCCTTCTTTTCTATTTTTAAAAATGGCTTTGTAATTAATACCACTATTCCATATATAATAAACCCAAGGATAACAACCCAAAGTATCATGTTAAGGAACATACCGCCACCTATCATTATAATGGACCCATAAATCTAGACACGAAATAAGGAGATGTTAAAGTAGATTTATGGGGAAAAGAAAACAATATTCA
>NZ_JBCLVH010000040.1:0-14898 GCF_039548255.1 Lentibacillus songyuanensis | reverse complement strand
ATGAGGTGAAAGTCTCACGTACAGTGTGAACGAGGGGAAAAGGGAGCGATAACGTCAAACCCTTACCTATTCGTATGCACAGTGGTACTTCGGAATCGGGCCAGATTGTTGAATGTTTATTAGTGATGAGAGCGACTGGTCTGTATCATTGGCTTGCTTTATAAGTATATTAACTTTTTTTGATCTTTATGGTTGCAAATTAATTTCACAGGTAATATACTGTTACTAAATCAAAAAAAATTGATGTATTAGCGAGGGGCGAAATCATGGAACTAGTTAAAATGGTAAATGAATTAGACGAAGATGAGGCATTCGACTTTTATGAAAATATGTTTGGTGCTTTAGCTGATAAGATCCGACTTAAAATTTTGAATGAAATCAGTAAAAGCCCTAATAAAAATTTATGTGTATGTGATTTAGAAGAAAAATTAAAATTACAACAATCCAAACTTTCATATCATCTAAAGAAATTAGTTGAAGCCAACATACTTATAGCTGAAAAACATGGCACTTGGAATTATTATCAAATTAATGAAGCACAAATACAGGTTGTTTTATCAGAAGGTACTTGTTGTAAAATCTTTTGACAAGTATCTTTATTGTTTGTTAGATGCATCAAAAAATATTGATTTATACATCAACTTTATTTGATGTATAAAGGGGCAAGGAGTTATACTGATGGGAGATTCGATAATTGAATTTATAAAAACATTTCTTATGCTATCTGGTGAATTACTCGCTTTATTTATTGTCGTTAGCTTTATTGTGAGTTTCATTCAACAGGTCGTATCAGAGGAGAAAATTAAACGATTTTTAAACCGACCAAATAAGGCTGTAAATCATGTACTCGGTACATTCTTTGGTGCTGTTACACCATTTTGTTCCTGTTCAACAATCCCTATACTTGCGGGATTGTTGAACTCAAAAGTACCATTTGGCCCTTCAATGAGTTTCTTAATTGCTTCACCATTAATGAACCCAGTTATGATTTTCATGCTTTGGGCACTTTTGGGCTGGAAAATTGCACTTGTGTATTTTATCGTGCTAAGTATTTTCAGTATTGTGGCAGGACTTATATTTTCGAAACTTAATTTGGAACAAACCTATAAAGGTGTAACGGTTAAAGGAGATGGCTTTTTCAGTAATAATCAAAGGTCTAAAATGAAGCAAGCTTTGAATGATGCATGGGCATTCCTTTATCCAATGCTTCCCTATCTGTTTATAGGGGTATTTATCGGAGCATTTATTTATGGATTTATCCCGGCAGATTTTATTACAAAATACGCCAGTGGTGATGGCATATTTTCAGTTGTGATTGCTTCTATTATCGGGATTCCTATGTACATTCGCCCTGAGACAATGTTACCCATTGCGGAAGCACTAGTCTCTAAAGGTATGTCGATGGGAACTGTTATTGCATTAGTTATCGGTGGTGCAGGTGCAAGTATTCCGGAAGTTGTTATGTTATCCAAATTGTTTAAAAAGAAATTTTTGGTGGCATTTATTGCAACTATTTTAGTTGTAGCTACAGGAACGGGTTTGATAATTAATACCATATTTTAGTGGAATTATCCTTTAAAGGGAGGTGATATTCATGGCAGAAAAAAAGTCTGTTTTTAAAAAAATATTCTCTAAACCTAGCCAATCTTGCTGCAACGTTGAAATTGAGGAAGATAAGTCAACAGAAAATGAAAATTGTTGTGGGTCAACCACGGAGAATACTGAAAAACAACAAAAAGAGGCGTAACATTAAAAAAGGACTTCAACATGAAGTCCTTTTTTAATACTATACAACTTAAAGTCAAGGTAAATGGTGATTAACTAGAAGAAATTGCTCTTGAGCATCGGGTTACATACTTCCATAGAGCTTTTAAAAATTCACCAACCTTTTCACTTGTTCATATAAGTATATCATTATATGATGATATAAGGGTAAGGAGGAGGTGTTTTATTATGCTGAAAACAATGGTTGAAATGGATAAAGCAGCAGATATTTTAAAGTTGTTGGGTAATGAAACGAGGTTAACCATGCTGAAAATTCTTGATGACCATGATTGTTGTGTTTGTGAATTTGTTGAAATTTTTCAGGCAAGTCAACCTTCAATAAGCCAGCACATTCGTAAGTTAAGAGATATTGGATTAGTTAAAGAAGAAAGAAGAGGACAATGGATTTTTTATTCTATAAATAAAGACAGTGAGTTTTATCCATTTATTTTACAGCTACTTAATCTTTTGCCTCAGCAAAATGAAAAGTTAAAAGAGTTGGAAGAAAAAGGTACACGAATCAAGTGTTAATGATTGGGGGAAAAAGGTTTGACATCATCGGTTTTACTCGCATCGTTAATATTTTTGATAACTCTAGTCTTAGTAATTTGGCAACCAAAAGGGTTATCGATCGGGTGGTCTGCATGCGGCGGTGCTATTATCGCTTTATTAGTAGGAGTCGTTGGATTTAGTGATGTTATAGAAGTAACAGAAATTGTATGGAATGCAACGTTAGCATTTGTCGCAATTATTCTTATATCGCTCATACTAGATGAGATCGGACTATTTGAATGGGCGGCGCTTCATATGGCCAGAATCGCAAAAGGCAATGGGATAAAGATGTTTATTTATGTAAGTATCTTAGGTGCGATTGTCGCTGCCTTTTTCGCTAATGATGGTGCTGCATTGATACTTACACCTATTGTACTTGCGATGGTTCGTAATTTAAACTTTAAAGAAAAAATGGTATTTCCATTTATTATGGCAAGTGGGTTTATTGCTGATACAACTTCATTGCCGTTAGTGGTAAGTAACCTAGTTAACATCGTATCGGCTGACTTTTTTAATATTGGCTTTGTGGAATATGCATCCAGAATGATTATCCCAAACTTATTTTCGCTAGTGGCGACTATTATTGTATTATTAATTTATTTTAGAAAAAGTATCCCGGAAACATACAATTTATCTCAACTGAAGAAACCAGCAGAGTCTATAAGGGATTTAAAATTATTTCACCTCTCATGGTATGTACTTGGCATATTGTTGATCGGATACTTTTTAAGTGAGTTTATCAACCTTCCCGTTTCTATTATCGCAGGTATTGTAGCGATTTTCTTTTTAGTTATAGCGAGAAACAGTAAAGCAGTAAATACGAAAGCCGTTATTACAGGAGCACCATGGAATATTGTCTTTTTCTCGATTGGTATGTATGTTGTCGTATTCGGACTGAGAAATGCTGGCCTTACAGATGTGTTAGCGCGTGTTATCGAAGCAAGCGCTGAACAAGGATTATTCGTTGCTACGATAGCGATGGGCTTCATCGCTGCGATTATTTCTTCTATCATGAATAATATGCCGACAGTGATGATTGATGCGATTGCGATTGCAGAAACAGATACAACAGGTGTTATACGCGAAGCACTTGTTTATGCGAATGTGATCGGATCTGACCTAGGTCCGAAAATTACACCAATAGGTTCACTTGCAACTTTATTATGGCTGCATGTTTTATCTCAAAAAGGAATTAAAATTTCATGGGGAACTTATTTTAAAACAGGGATCGTTTTAACCATTCCTATCTTATTCATTACGTTACTTGGACTGTATATCACATTAATTATATAAAAGGAGATTAAGCAAATGTCAAAAAAGGTAATCTATTTCTTATGTACAGGTAATTCCTGCAGAAGTCAAATGGCAGAGGGATGGGCAAAACAATACCTAGGAGAAGAATGGGATGTGGAAAGTGCAGGGATTAAGGCACATGGCTTAAACCCAAATGCAGTTAAAGCGATGAACGAAGTTGATATTGATATCTCTGACCAAACATCAGATATTATTGATACAGATATTTTAAATAATGCAGCGCTGGCTGTTACGCTTTGTGATGATGCTGCTGATAGGTGCCCAATGACACCGTCTCATGTAAAGCGAGAACATTGGGGTTTTGATGATCCGGCCGGAAAAGAGTGGTCTGAATTTCAACGTGTACGTGATGAAATTGGTGAGAGAATAAAGCGTTTTGCAGAGACGGGCGAATAAACAACAAGCTTAAAAACTAAAGAGGTTAACTGTAGCGAAAATAGCAGATACTGGGATTCATTATAATAGATTACAGATCATTCAGGTTATACCGCAATCGAGCGCAATTCTGGAACAATGATCAGCGTTCGATCTTGAAGAAAAAGCCATTTTGTTGAGGAAGAGTATGTGTTAAAATTGGTGTAAACTAAAAAATAAGGAGTTTTGTTTATGAATATAGGTATGTTTGCACCTTTAGCCGCCATGTTATTTTTCTTAGGTATCATTTTTCAACAATCTAAGAAAATCAAAACACTGAGAGAAGAGAACAAAAAGTCACTTCCTAATGAAAACAATGATGAATTGATTGCCTTAGCGAGTGAGAAATTAAAAACTATTGGCGACATTAATACCGTAAAGTATCTAAGAGAAGAAAAAGGTATGTCAATGATAGAAGCTAAACAACTTGTAGATATAATAAAAGGATAATCGATCTTCCGCAAAATGGCGCTTTTCCCAATAAGGAATAGCGCCATTGTCGGATATAACGTTTGAGTGGTTAAATAACTACGGGATTCCTTTGAAGAAAATCGAATGGTAAAAGTGGTGATAAAATGAAAATAAAGAAGTATTTTTTTCTTGTCATCCTAATCATCATAGCGCTGGTAGCTATTACGTTACGTCTAACGCATACGATTAGTAGTACCTCTTTCGGTTTTATTGGTTTAATATTCGCCATCTTTGGCTTTATACGTTCCACTTCTGTTACGATGACATCAGAGGAGAAGTCAGTTGCAGGAAAAAATTCTTCATTCTAATAAAAAGAGTTATAACTATTTTGTTGGATTTATTAAAGTTATGGGCATATGTTACTTGGCTATCCTAATTTTAAGCATCTTTGGTCAGCTTTTAACAGATAGGTGCTTGCCACGCTATTTTGCTATTCCAGAAATGGCGCTTTTTCGGAACAAGGGATCTGTGAATCCGGTCAGTTTGTGGTATATAAGGAGATTTAAAAATGCTTAGAAATAAAGTTTTTAGCCTTTTATCGTTAATGACTTTTATAATCGGTTTAGTCTTATTTATTATTGCTATTATTTTTTTGGGGTATAGACCGCCTTCCGTATACATGCATTACCACAATTGGGTTGGATTTTCTGGGGGATAAGTTTAATTGCAAGTCTTCTTGCTATATTGAGAAAAGAGCAGGGAAGGATGAAATTTTCTCTTTATATCGGCGGCCTGATCTTTGGTTCGATTATACTGGCATACATTATATATTTGGCAATTATTTTTTAGTGTAACCGAACGTAGTAGAATAGACTAAATCTCACTCTCAGCCAGATTATTGAATAAAATAGTAACTTATATTATAGTATTTAAAGCCCAGAAATTCTGAGCTTTTAAATACTGTTTATATTGTTACCTATACTACTAACTAATTTGTTATCAGGATATACATTAATGGTATTGTTATGTTCATGGAAAGGACACCAACAAACAGCAGGATTATGCTTCGTATTTTTCCTTCTTGATTCTATAAAGCTCGTTTTCAGTCACTGGCACAGGTCCACAACAAAGACCGCAATTAGTGTACAATTAAAAGATTTACTCATTTAGGATACCTCTGCTTTCTATATTTCAAATGCTTCAAAACTTCCTTCATCCTTGAAATCTTTAACATTGATAACACGATTGGAAAATTTTCTTACTGTTTCTGTTCTAGCATCTTCTCCGATTAGCAGTGATAATACTTGAAAACGTTCCTTTGTTTTTATGGTATTAAACTTATTTAAAAAAACGCTTGATAGAGTAGCTTCTCCATCTGTTACAAAGATAATATCCGCATCTTTAAAACGATCTTTTTTAATCACTTCAAGGGATCTTTCTAACGGAAACTGGAATTTTGTTCCCCCTCCTAGGAAAACCCTTGCAAATTCCATCATTTCCTTTGGCATAATCTTTCCTTTTAAAAATTGCTGTTCCCTACCTGCATTGCTGCTAAATGGGATATAAGCGAAGTTTCGTTTTTGTTTTTTTGCGATTGACATTAAAGCTAGGGCAAACCCTTTTGATTGAGTTTCTAAATTTAACATACTCTGCGATTGATCCAAACAAAGAATAATGGAACCTTTTCCTAACGTTTCTTTCCCTTTTTTCTCAAACTGGAGAGTTCCTTTCTCAGCATATCTTCGTAGAAACTCATGTTTCGTTTTTGGATTCGTGTACTGAACAAGTTCAGAAGGAAGAAGTCTTTCTAAATCATCACCTACTTCCACGCCGCTTTGTTCAGTCGATTCTTTATGCTTCATTTTTTGTTTTGCACGAGCAATTTGTACAAATCGTCCTGCCCAACCAGCAATCTCCTTCACTTTTCGATTACGTGAAATCAGTTCTGCTAATGCGATTTTGTCACACAATGGCATGTTCTGAAGTTCGCTTTGTCCACTTCCAGCCTTAATTCCACCAAAGAGAGATTCCAATCCTTTTTTTGCGTCTTCCGTATCACTTACAGCTTCACTTAAAGCTTCGGAAAATGACTCTCCATTAATGGCCAATGTTTGATTTAATTGATTGGCTAGACCGGACACTGCTTGGCTTAATTCGTACTTCGTTTTACTTTCTTCTTGTCGGTTCCCGTACTGTCCAGCCCCATCATTGTATCCTTGTTGTTCATCATTATTTGATATATTTTGCTGTTGTGCCAAATTTAATTTTTGTTCTAGCTGCTTAACTTTTTCCATTTGTTTTTGAAATGCTTGGTTTTCATTACCTTGCTCGACCAACCAATGGTGTACCTGTTCACCAAACTTAATTGTTCCTATTGCCGATAAAAGATGATCAAGACGAGTTGTTTCATGATATGTTTGATAGGATTCTTCCTTTATCATATGCGCGATTAATTGTTTATTTATTTGAAGATGCTCGTCAATTTCCTTTTCACTTTTTAATTCGGGATTCATTTTGTATAAAGCAGCCCATATATCGCCGAGTAAATCATTGAATAAAGGTATTTCTTCTACCTTTTCCAATGTCTGCAATCCTTTTGACATATCATAGATTTGTTGAAAACGTCTTTTATCGTAGCTGTCAGTGTTTAAGACTGAGGTTTCCTTTGCCTTTTTTCTTAAAGATTTAAACATTTTTATTCTCCTTCTTATAATAGAAATATAGTTTTTAATAACACACACTTCAAAGCAGTTTTAGCTTTTAATTTGTTCTACTAATTGTTTACTATCATTTAATAATTTTATTTTTTGATATTGTTATTTGCGGGATCTGCTTTTTCCAGAAACATTGTTTTCAAGCTACATTCATCCGAGACAAAGTAATGATATATTTTATTGAATATTTAAACCACAAATTTAAACACGGATAAATTTCACATTATAAAAGAAGGTCATCCCATCTATTGGACGAAATAACCCTTCCCTTTAATTATTAATAGGCAATAATATTTCATCAACCATTGATTGCTGTTTTTTGCTTATGTCTTCTAATACAAAGTTAATTTCATTGGTTCGATCAGGATATTTATTTTTAAGTTGTTCTAATTCATTAGCCAGGTTTTTTAGTTTATGACCCACCTCACGAGTTTGATCATAAGGGTTACTACGATTATCCTTTTTCATGGAAGCGATCATGTCCTTTGATTCTACTTTAATTCGATCAAGTGTCTTAGAAACAATATCCTGTGCGTAATTTTTAACAATCTTTGTTGCCTTTTCTTTTTCTTCAATGTTGTTCCACATAATATGTTGTAAAATAAGCATATCTTTTTCTTCAACCTGATTTCTATTATCCATAAATGCCTTAGCTTTTATAGCATTTATAGAGCTTTTTACTCGCCTTGCAGATGGTCGAATACCTTCATCTTCTAAATCCTGACAAAGATCAACAATGCGTTCATAAATGTGATCTGGCACAATTGTCATATCGGAATAGAACTGTAAATCAGTAAGTTCATTTAAAGTTAATGAAGGAATGTTCACGTTTTGACCGTTATTTTTCAACATAGCAATAAAATTGCCCCTGTCTTTGACCGATTCAACCTCATACCTTAAAAGTAATCGATCAAACAAGGCTTCCAATCCTTCATCATCTTCCGGATATTCATTTGAAGCACCGATCATTGATATCAAAGGACTTTTGGCAGGTGCACCATTATTATAAAACAGTCTTTCGTTAATTAAAGTTAGTAGACTGTTTAATATGGCAGAATTACTTTTAAAAATTTCATCAAGGAACACAAAATGGGATTCAGGAAGTTTTTTATTTGTATTGCGTACATGAACACCATTTTCTAATTCTTTCAAACTCAAAGCACCGAACAATTCTTCAGGAGTAGTATATTTAGTTAATAACCACTGAAAATATCTACTCCCATCAATTATTTTCGAAAGTTCCATTGAAAGCAGTGATTTTCCAGTACCAGGCTCACCAATCAACAAAACATGTTGACGGGAAAGAAGGGCAATTAACACACCCTCAATCTCGTCCTCTCTTTCAAAGTACTTTTGATTTAACGCATTTTTGATTTCAAGTAATTTATTAAGCATATATTTTTTCTCCTTTCAAAAAAGATTTTGAACAAAGACCAAGTTCATATGCCCTAATTTTTATTTCTCTCTCTTTAAGTTCCAATTCTTTCTCTTTTAAGTTGTTTGACCTATCTAATTGGGATGATATTTTATGCATTTGTTCTATTAACTCTGGAATATCTCCATTCAAGAAATCTTGTCCGATACGAGTCTCAAAAAAATGAACCATTTTAATTTTTCCCCTTTCGATTATTATTCTTGAATAATTTTTAATACTTCAGAACGTAACAGCAAGATTTGATCTTCAAAGTCTTCCGTCTCGGTGGTAATTAGGTTTCGATATTCTTTAAAATCCTTAATCGCATTATTGGTATCCTCTACTAATTTTTTAATTTGATCTTTTCGTAAGTACTCACTGGATTGACATTGTTTGAGTAAATTTTGTAAATGATCCGTTAATTTTTTGCATACCATATCCCGGTTATCATTAGAATCAATAACAGGAACCTTAAACGCATCTGAGTTTTCAAGTTGTTGAATAAACGTAACAAGATTCGTTAATCCGGTTGTTCTAGTATTTGGAATAAAGTAAATTACCCCTTTTTCTCTCATTGGTGTTGGCGCAAGAGAATTTAGAATCTTTGTAATCATCACCCTGATGTGCTGACTGGAATAGTGGTCACGATACAAAAAGAACCTGCGTTCAGCTTCTTTGCAAAGTTCCGCTACATTAGAATCAGTTAAATCAAATAATATTGTTCCGTTTTTCTTATCCAACTTCATGACTCCTGTTTGCGTATCATAGCCTAATTTTTTGTCATTCTGATCGACAGTTTCCACAACAATGTTTCGCTGCACAAACTTATTGTCGGAGTATACTTCTCGAATGAGGAAGTTTTTAAAGACCTTGGCATTTGTAGTGGGTTTTTTTGTTTGTACTTCTTTCGTTGCCCTTCGGAAAGCATCAACAGATCTGATTCGATTTGGCATCCATTCCTCACCTAAACCAGAGTTAATAAGTTTTAACTTTAAATCATCAACTTTGTTCATTTGTTTTCCAATACTAAACCAAAACAAATGTCCTAAAATATCTTTGGTTGTATTTGTGGTTGCAATCAAATCCTCCGTTTTAATCATTGTCATCGTAATTCCTCCCTTGTTTTTTAAATAAAATAAAAAAACACATTTACAATTAGCACTCGCTAAGTAAATGTGTTTTAAACGAATTTTCTTTTTGGATTTTAACTACTTTTTTTTGATTCATAATACCGTTCTTTTGCATTGTCGATAATTTGGTCAATTTCGTACTTGAAATAGCGTATTTCCATTTTAGTTGAAGCCGACATAATTTCTTTATTTAACCTGTGGATCTCTGTAAGTTCTTCATCTGTAAGTATGTCTTTTATTCGCTTCTCCATTTTGAAGTCCTCCTATTTCATCCTTTGTTATATTATATGTCTGCATTTGATCCTTTTGCAAACTTACTTTTTATTATCCTTGTCCGACTTGTCGTTCAACATTTTTTCTAATGAAGAAACGGTATCATTTATCTTATTGTATTTTTCATTTTCAAGTGACCTTAAGGCAATATTTTCAATAAAGGATTCTCCGACATAACCCGCGAGAATTGATAACAAAATTATGCGTTCAAATTCTATTGGACTAGCAACAAGCACTGCAACCAGTGAAGCAATACCTCCCCAAAGACCATCTTTTAGAAAGCCAGGATTCCAACTTGCTTTATTTCTTTTAGGCAATTTAATGTGTTTGTATTTACTGCTGTGCCTTAATATGCCCATAAAAAAACCAATTAAAACTGACGTTGTTAATGTTATCAGCATACTTCATACCCCCTGTTAACTACAATTTATTAGTATTTTTTGAATCACCTTCTTTCTTTTTAATAAAAAATAAAAAAAGCTGAATGAATACCTACTTATAGGTAAACAATCAGCTTTTAATTATCTTTATATGAGTTCGATTGAACGTATTTTTGTATCAGAGATACCATTTCACAAGAAAATGAATGAAACCAATTAGGCAAGTCCAACCCCAGTGAACGGAATACATCTTGCTTTTTTGTTTATTCGTCTTTCAAGTAAAGGATAACCAATAGAATAAACAAAAACTAAAAATTAAATAATTCCAATATAGTAATTATAACAAGGTAATTCTATTAAATCAAATTGAATTGTACAAGTTACAATACAAACCCCTAATTCTTACATTTAGTCCATGTAAATTCTGTCTTTCTACATGATAAAGACAGAAATCACCATCTTAAATATACTCCTCTAACTGAGATTTTTTAAGATGCTAAACTACAATCAAAAACATTGTTTTACATGCGTTTATGCAAATTAAATCAATTAAGACACTTGTTGCTTACCAAAGATTCTATAAAAGTTTTTGTCTAAGAACGCAGCCATTTTAGTGGCTTGAAAAGACCATGTTTGACCTTGTTTCTTTGGATAGTAAACAAACCCGCCATTATCAACATCTAAAACGTTTCGAATACGAGAGGGATATAAAATATTTTCTTTTATCCATACCTGTTTCTTATTAATTCGTTTTTCAAGGTCTTTCATAGTCCAATAAACACCTTCGAGGTCTTTTTTCTTTAATTCTTCAAGCTCTACCTTTGAAATGAGAACTTGATCATCAGGAATTGGAATAAATAATTCTACATTCAAGCGTTGCATTTTTTACCCCCTTTCATGTTTCTTTTTTCATAACAAATTCAATTCATATTGTTATTTTGTTATGTATTTAGAAACATTATATAACACTTAAATTATATTGTCTAATAAATTTTGTCGCACATATAATTTATGTTGTTATTTGTGTTACATCTTACAATCGAGTACAATATATTTGTAACATTACAGCCAGCGTTTTTAACACCTCTGCTATCTTTTATATCAGTGTTTAACAAACAATTTGCCAAGTGATTAACCTATTAACCTACTTTACCACACAGTAATAGGGTCGCCTGTTTTGTCTGAAGCAGTGCTAAATCGGTAGTCCACCCTAATTACACTGCAACATTTTTAAAAGCTAACCCACAACAGGCAAAAAGAAATAGAAACTAATAGATTTATGGTGGAACTTTCATTCAATCAAGGTCTCGATGATGCTATTATTCTACAAAATGTTATGGTGTTTCTGAAGCGCTTCTTTATAAAAATTTTTACTCTTATAAAGAACATATATTCCATAAAGGGGGTGATGCATAATACTTTAAGCGATCCTAATACAGAAAGGAGAAAAAATGAATGGCAAGTTTTCAAAAAAGAGGGAAAGCTTGGCAGTACACGATTAGCAACAAGGGCAAGCCCATCCGCAAAGGGGGCTTCCGAACAAAAAAAGAAGCAGCTATTGCAGCTGCGGAAGTAGAGGACAAGCTCAACAAAGGCACATTAACACAAATGGAGCCGGTGCCCTTTGAAGAATACTTTTCCAACTGGATTGACCTTTATAAAACAAATATAAGCGACGTCACATTGAAACACTACAAATACAGTTTGGCGGCAGTGAAACGGTACTTTGCTAATAAGCCGATCCAGCTTATCAGCCGACAGGAATATCAAAAATTTATTAATGATTTTGGCAGCACCAGGGCAAAAGAGACTGTGGAAAAATTAAACTCACACTGCCGGGCTTGTGTTCGGGATGCGGTAGAGGATAGGTTGATTCCGTTTGATTTCACACGCAAGGTCACGCTAACCTGGACCGTTAAAGCGAAACGAGCGGAAGAAAAGCATCTTAATTATGATGACAGCCAGAAACTGTTTAAAGCTGTTCTGGAGCGATTGGATGATGGCTTGGGTTATTATCTTATATTACTCGGATTAACATCCGGCCTGCGCTTTGGTGAGCTTGTGGGATTGCAAAGGAAGGACTTTGATTTTGACGATAACACCATAAATGTGGATAAAACATGGGGATATCTGGAACGGACTAAACGCGGATTCGGCCCGACAAAAAATGAAGAGTCCATTAGGATCATCAAAATGGATGATGTCACAATGAATGCGTTTAAACATCTGTTTGAGGTAACGCCCACAAATCTACATCAGCTTGTATTTTATAGCCCTGTTTCTAAATACCAGGTCATCAGCAATACCAATGCCAATAAACTTTTACGGAAAACATTGACTGACTCAAAGATTGATACGATCACGATGCACGGATTACGTCATACACATGCCAGTGTCCTCTTGTATCAAAAAGTCAGTATGAATTATGTCAGCGAACGATTAGGACATAAAGATGTAGAAACTACATGGAAAACATACAGCCATATCTTAGATGAAATGAGAACGGAAGATGAACAGGAAACCATCAGTATTTTTTCCGGCATGGCCATAAGCAAAGTAAGCAAAATAAATAAAAGGAATAAATCCGGTCATAAAGGAATTCACTGGGATAAAGGGGCAAATAAATGGAGGGTAATGTTAAGCATAAATGGCAAGCAAAAACATTTGGGTCTCTTTAAAAACAAAGAAGATGCTATAAGAAAATACAATGAAACAGTAAAGGAAATGAGCAGCCTTGGTGTAAAATTGGTGTAAAATTTTTTTACAAAGTATGTTTTTCAATGATAAACCAGTTAAAAAGAAAAATGCTCATAAACGCCGTCATATCAACGTTTATAAGCATTTAAAAAGTTTTTTAAAACAATCAAAAACAACCTAAAAATACCGGTGGCCGGGGTCGAACCGGCACTCCCGAAGGAACATGATTTTGAGTCATGCGCGTCTGCCTATTCCGCCACACCGGCATTTGCGTTTGGAGGCGGCAACCGGATTTGAACCGGTGATAAAGGTTTTGCAGACCTCTGCCTTACCACTTGGCTATGCCGCCAGTATAAATAATAATGGAGCGGAAGACGGGATTCGAACCCGCGACCCCCACCTTGGCAAGGTGGTGTTCTACCACTGAACTACTTCCGCATGATGGCTGGGCTACCAGGATTCGAACCTGGGAATGACGGGATCAAAACCCGCTGCCTTACCGCTTGGCTATAGCCCAACAAAATTATTTTTATATGAAATGGGGCGACCGGTGGGGATCGAACCCACGCGTGCCGGAGCCACAATCCGGTGCGTTAACCACTTCGCCACGACCGCCATTATACATATTGGCAGGGGTAGTAGGAATCGAACCCACATCAAAGGTTTTGGAGACCTTCGTTTTACCATTAAACTATACCCCTACTAGATTATTAAATAAATGGTGGAGGGGGGCAGATTCGAACTGCCGAACCCTGAGGGAGCGGATTTACAGTCCGCCGCGTTTAGCCACTTCGCTACCCCTCCATTTTATAATATAACAAAAAACATAAAGATGGTGGCTCGGGACGGAATCGAACCGCCGACACAAGGATTTTCAGTCCTTTGCTCTACCGACTGAGCTACCGAGCCTTTATGTACTTTTTAATCAAGTGTATCAACACGTTGATAAAGTGGCGGTCTGGACGGGACTCGAACCCGCGACCTCCTGCGTGACAGGCAGGCATTCTAACCAGCTGAACTACCAGACCATATGATGAAATAATTTGGTTGCGGGGGCAGGATTTGAACCTACGACCTTTGGGTTATGAGCCCAACGAGCTACCAGACTGCTCCACCCCGCGATATTAAATTGATGGTGGAGGATGCAGGGCTCGAACCTGCGACCCCCTGCTTGTAAGGCAGGTGCTCTCCCAGCTGAGCTAATCCTCCAGTTAGTGGTGACCCGTACGGGATTCGAACCCGTGATACCGCCGTGAAAGGGCGGTGTCTTAACCACTTGACCAACGGGCCAATATATCAAAAGTGGCGGAGAGCGAGGGATTCGAACCCTCGAGGCCGCGATAGCGGCCTACACGATTTCCAATCGTGCTCCTTCGGCCACTCGGACAGCTCTCCATGGCTCCACAGGTAGGATTCGAACCTACGACCGATCGGTTAACAGCCGATAGCTCTACCACTGAGCTACTGTGGAATGGAATCAATAAGCCTGGCGGCGTCCTACTCTTGCAGGGGCAAAGCCCCAACTACCATCGGCGCTGGAAAGCTTAACTGCTGTGTTCGGCATGGGAACAGGTGTGACCTCTCCGCTATGGCTACCAGACCTATTTGGAAATGATTCATCCAAGTGATTCACTAAAAATCAAGTGACAACCAATATTATATCTGTTTTTCACGAAAAATCAAGTGAAAAACTGTTAATATGTATAATTTTTTTATACCTTGAAGACTAAATAAGAGATACACAAGCAACACATCAACAGATATAGATAAGTCCTCGATCGATTAGTATCCGTCAGCTCCACGTGTCACCACGCTTCCACCTCGGACCTATCAAC
>NZ_JBCLVH010000039.1:0-20099 GCF_039548255.1 Lentibacillus songyuanensis | reverse complement strand
GTCCAACGAGGAGTTTAAAGTTATTTGGAGAGGTTGGCAAGTGGTTTTTTAATTTTCATTTAATTTATGTAGGGCCCTCCGGGCCCTACATAAATTAAATGCCAATCCTTACATTATTAGTTTGCCATAAACACGTAGGGAAAGGTGGAATAAACAATAGGATTAAAAATAAATAAGAATTATATTTGGTTATATTTCATTGTATTTTATGCTTTATGGAGTATTAAAGAGCTGTGGTTAATTCAGTATTTAAATTTAATGAATCCAATTTTTGCAGCCATAGTAACAGCTATCATAAAAATAACTATTTGGATAATTCCTGTTTTCCTGTTAGTTGTCATCTTGGAAAGAAAAGATCCAATTTCATATTTGGGGTTGAAATCCAACTTACAAAAAGGCTTGAATTGGGCAATATGGATAACGCTTGCAATGGCTTTATACTTTATCATTTCAGGTATAGCAATGGATTTAAAGTTTAGTTTAAATTTAGGATGGGATTTTTGGCTTAATACTTTTATTTTTGTCGGGCTGGCTGAGGAAATTGTCTTTAGGGGATTCATACTTAGAAATTTAATGGCAGGGTGGAAATTCTGGAAAGCAAACACTGTTACGTCTTTACTGTTTGTATCAATACATTTTCCTATTTGGATTTATGATGGTCTTTTTGAATTTCCTTATATTATGGTTGCGATAGTTCAGGTATTTATTATAAGCATCAGCTTTGGATTTATTTATAAAAAAACAGGCTCCCTTTGGTCAGTAATTATTATACATTCGATGTATGATTTGTTAGTGTCAGTGTTCAACTAAAGGGCGCGAAACTGGAATAAGAACTGGGCTCCATCCTTGGATTGTTGGGCATTTTGCAGTTAAGGGAGAGAACAATATGGAAGCAGTATATTTTGCGGGTGGATGTTTATGGGGAGTACAAGCTTTTATAAAAACTTTACCTGGAGTTAAGTTTACAGAAGCGGGAAGAGCTAATGGAACAAGTCATACACTTGAGGGTGCTTATGATGGGTACGCCGAATGTGTAAAAACAGGATTTGATCCGACGGTTGTAACAATCAGGGAATTAATGGGATATTTATTTGAAATCATTGATCCATACAGTTTGAACAAACAAGGGCAGGATGTTGGCGAGAAATACAGAACAGGATTATATAGTGAAAAGCCAGAACACTTAAAAGAGGCGAAGGCATTTCTGGGCGAGAGAAATGATTATGAGCTTATAGTTGTTGAAGTATTACCTCTTACAAACTATGTGAGAAGTGCAGAAGAACATCAAGATAGGTTAGCTAGATGTCCGAATGATTATTGTCATATTCCAGAAAAAATATTAAGTAGATATAAGTAAAGAAGAATATTAAAAGATGGTTTATAGACTCTATAGTTCTAAGAAGTGCTTTACTATTATAATAAGGAGAACAGAATCGTTTAATCATTTTCAACAATCTGGCCTTTAATTCAATAAGTATTTATTATAACTCAGGCTTTATATACAAGATTTTAAGCATAACTTGAGTATAAAGCCTTGATTTATATTCAAAAAACATACTGCTGTAAATAACATTTTTTAATTGCCATATACAATCTATTGCTCCTGTTTTCATCAGATGCTCCCTCATAAACATTACTTTGCGGTCTACAGCAGCAACCCTGTGATCATCCCTAATTGAGCAGGATAGTATGAAGAAGATTGGAGGATTGTCAATGAAAATAGATGAGGAAATTTCGATTTTAGAATACAGTCCCGATTGGAAGAACTGGTTTGAAGAAGAAATAATTTCTCTAAAACCGATTTTTGGACCAAACACTACGTTTGAGCACTTTGGCAGCACGTCAGTACCTGGACTCACTGCCAAGCCTATTGTTGATATATTGATAGGACTGCATGGAACATTGGAGATCACTGTTAGCCAAAAAAAGGAGTTAGAACAACTTGGATATGAATGTCTTGGAACAGCTGGTGTTCAAGGAAGGATTTATTGTCGAAAGCGTGGCATACGCTCGTTCAACCTCGCAGTAACTCAATTAAATTCGATGTTATGGAATGACAATTTAAAGCTAAGAGATTATTTGCGTAGCCACCCTGATGAGGCCGAACTTTATGCTCAACATAAATTGGACGCATATCACCAAGGATATCGAAAATTATTAGCATATTCGGATTACAAATCTGATTTTATTGCTCAACTTCTCAAACGTGCAAAAGGCTTCACGAGGTAATTAGTAAAGGACTGTTCCAGAATCGGGCGCGTTTCTCTAAGAAATACGTCTGTTTTCATTTAAGGGACAGATTGTCAAAGTTTACTGGCTAAAAGATATTTAGAGGTTAATTTTTTTAAAAAAGACTAAAAAGGCAGGATCATCTAACCTGCTTGTTGAAAATTAGAAATAACTTATCATGGAGGATGTCAATATGCAAAAAGTGGTTCCTGCATTCCGCATTACTGATTATAAAAAGAGTAAGGCGTTTTACGTAGAAGGAATGGGATTTCAAATTGATTGGGAGCATCGGTTTGAACCTAATTTTCCTGTTTTTGTTCAGATCACTAAGGACGAAATGACTATTTATTTAACTGAACATACTGGAGACTGCGAAACGGGTGGGTTAATTCACTTATTTGTTCCCAATGTTGATAAATGGTACTACGAATTAAAGAGTAAAAAAGATATCCGTATTACGGAACCTCCAAATGAGGATCTTGAAGGACTTCGTATGATGACAGTCGTAGATCCTGATGGAAATCAATTACGCATATGTACTCGTTTATAAACAATCTTTTAATACTAATTTAAAGGGTTTGATCTCCAGCAATAGGGCTCATTCGCGGAATAAGCCTTGCGCATATTGTTGATTCATCGGGCGCTATTCCCTAATAAGGAGAAGCACCCATCTTGCATATTAGGGCCATTTTGTTGAACAAGAAATGAATTGGTACTAAGCATATCAAGGTGGTTTTACACGATAAAATATATTGCTTAGGGAACGTACGTTTGCTAGAATAAAGTAAACGACAGAGGGTGAGTTTAATGAGCAATTTAGTGCTTCGGAATGTGGATGAGGATGACCTTCCTATTTTTTTTAAGCATCAACGGGACAGTGAGGCAAACCAAATGGCCGCCTTTACAAGTAAGGACCCTAATGATTGGAATAGCTTCGCTGAACACTGGAACAAAATACTTACGAATAAGAATATTATTAAGCAAACTATCATTGTTGAGAACACCGTAGTTGGCCATATTGTACACTTCGAGCAGTCCGGAAAACCAGAAGTAACCTATTGGATTGGAAAGGAATACTGGGGTAAGGGAATCGCAACCAACGCTTTACAAGAATTTCTAAAACAGGTTTCAATTCGTCCACTTTATGCTCGCGCTGCAAAAGACAATACTGGATCCATAAAGGTTTTAAAAAGATGTGGGTTCATGATTTCGGGTGAAGATAGCGGGTATGCAAACGCGCGTGGTAAGGATGTTGAAGAGTTTATTCTCACCCTTAACTAAAGAAATTCAAACTATAGTGTTTATTGTGTTTATTCCTTTATAGGGCGCAGTTGTTGAATAAGCATTGCGCCGTTAAAGGGCCATTTAATGGAGTAAGCCCTCCAGTCAGTGAATTAACAATAGTATAATGTTGACATAAATTAGCGAAAGGTGTGATGTCTTATGGCATATAAACTAAACCACGTTAACACAGAAGGTTTTGTCATTAGAAAAAAATCTATTCTAAGGAGATGTCATATTGAAAACGGAAGAAATCAAACTTCACTCAGAGACAGAACGATTGGTATTAAGACCGTTACAGAACCAGGATTATGAACGTTGGCTGGAGGGCTTTCGTGACAGATTTCCTTCACAGTATAAATATGACGACGACAAAATGGACTTAAGTGGATGGACGCAAAAGAAGTTCAATGATGTAGTTGCAAAGCATCAAAGACTAGCCGATCAGGATGAAGCATACGTTTTGGGCATCTTTCGGAAGTCGGATCAAAAACACGTTGGTAAGGTCGAATTTTGCACGATTATGAGAGACGAGTTTCAGTGGGGACTTTTGGGGTATACCATTCACAATCAATACTGGCGCAAAGGTTACGGGAAAGAAGCAGTAAAAGAAGGGCTTAATATCGCTTTCGAAAATCTCCACTTCCATCGCATTGAGGCTCATATAAACGTTGATAATAAGCCTTCTATCAAATTAGCAGAGAGTGTAGGAATGGAATTTGAATGCGTCAGGAAAGGGTTTATATTTGAGTTTGAAGAGTGGACCGATAACCTGGTGTATTATAAAAATTCAATATAAAATATATACCGCAATCGGGCGCAAATCTGGAATAACATTTGCCTTCACATTTTGGTTCATCAGAAAGGATTTGTCGTTGTTAACATAGAACTTTTCAATATTGGAGGAGCTTCTCAAAATGAAGGATCAAATCGATGAACTTACATTACTACTTTTGTATTTAACCTCGTTTAAAGAGGGGCGGGGATTAGAAGAATTTCGAAGAAGTTGGAAAGGATACCCGTTTGAGTCATTGGATGAACTCAACGAAAGTAACTATATTTTTGGGAGTAAGCGTGCAAAATCTGTACATTTAACAGATGACGGTATCAAAAAGGCTCAGGCGTTAATGAAAAAATATCATATTGAAATGGATCAAGAATAAATCTTCCACTCCAACTGTTGCGGATTATATTTCGATTGTTGAATAAGGCTTGCCTAAGTAGACCATACTGAAATTAAATTAATTGATTCATAGTATGGGAGCGTGAAAGGCATGTTGTTATCGGAAGTATGGGAAAAATATCAAGCTGATAAAAGAATTGAAGGGTATTCTCCGCTTACATTGAAAATGTATGGTTTTCAATGTGATTTGCTGGGACGTTATTTCGGCAATATCGGGATAGATGAGTTTACAACAGAAAACTTGAAACAATACCTTGGTGAAGCCGCAGAACATTTAAAACCGTCTAGTCTGGGTCATCGTGTGCGTTTTATTAGGTCATTGTTTAAATGGACACATGAAGAAGGTTTAATTTTAAAAAATCCAGCGGCAAAATTAAAAGAGCCCAAGTTAGGTATGCGAATTCCAAAGTTTCTTACAGAACGTGAAATTGAGCATCTTCGAGAAGGATGTCATACATCGATGGAAAATGCTTTATTTGAATTTTTTTATTCGACTGGCTGTCGTATCGGGGAGGTTGCGAAATTAAATCGTGATGATATTAATTTTGCTGGGAATTCAGTAATCGTCCATGGGAAAGGCGATAAGGAAAGAGAGGTTTACTTTAATATCCGTTGTGGTATTTGGTTGAACCGGTATTTAGATGAACGTGACGATGATGAGCTCTGTTTGTTTGTCACAGAGCGTAGACCCAGAAGGCGCATGAGTGTAGATACCTTGAGACATACTGTTAAACGCATTTCACACCGTGCTGGAATCAAAAAAATGATTCATCCACATCAATTACGTCACAGTTATGCTACACACATGGTAGACAATGGTGCACCTCTTGAAGTGATTCAAAGTCTTCTTGGCCATGAGAAGAGTGAAACAACTAAGATTTATGCTCATCTCAGTGGGAAACTGAGGCATGATTTTTATTGCAAATATTTTTGAACCGGGTGCGAGTGCGTGATAAATGTAATACCTTGGGGTGAAATTAATCGTGAAAAAAGCTCAGGAACAGTGGAATCAAATTCCGGAATGGGCAAGAGAAAAAATCATCCATAATGTGTTTTGCGTGTCCTGTGTCGGGACGACAACGGTAACAGATTATAAAATTGAGATGGCAGGATTCCGAGATGATATTGTACTCCGTGGTAAATGTCAGAAATGCGGCCATGAAGTGGCTCGTTACATCGAGAGAGAATAGATTATTGATGTTGCTGACATTTCTTGAATAGTTGAGCACAGTCTTGCTGAAACGGGCGCATTTCTGGAACAAAGACTTGCGCCCTGTATTGCAGAATTGGGCCAGGTTGTTGAAAATCGTAAGAAAAAACGAAATAGCAATCTGGAAGAAGCGAATAAAAGCAGCAGATGGTATAGTAAAGATAAAAATAAGGAGGTAGCTTGTTTGGAAATGACTAGGGGAGAATTCAAAGGTGGAAATAACATTGCTCTAAAGATTCCTAAATTCAAGTACAGCGAGTTATAAGGAAGTGATAAAGTTGCCATATTTGGGCTTCATGTCTGAATCACATGCCTTTCAGTTTGGCGATGCCACACTGTGGTTGGATTGTATGGACAATTATTCTCAACAAGATGTATGGCTGGAGATTCAGACAGACAATGTGAAGATAGCAGCAGAGTATTTACATGAGAATCACATTAATAGAAGAGACGAAGTGGAGGTACACGAGCACTCAGAGGGTTACTGGATTTCGGATCCCTGTGGAACGATCCTCAGAGTCAATCCACGAAAATAGGAATTAAACAAACCCAGCATGCAAGTTATTCCTGAAACGGGCGCAGTTGTTGAATATGCATTGTGCCCGAATTGGGCCATATTGTTTAATAAAACAATAACTTTATTGTCACTAATCTTTTGCGATATTTGGGTGAAATTAAAAACAAACAACTGTTTTGAAACTACCCAATTTTTTAACGGAAGAATACGTCTTACAGATATTAAAAGCAAATAAGTTTATTTGTGTTAAACATTATCGCAAAAAAAGCTGATCATGAGGTCAGCTTTTTTGTAAATATCCTTTTAACAAAGGTCCCACAAATAAACCTGGAAGTATACTCAATATTGGAAGCCAGATAGGTCCCAATAATTGGCTGAACAGTGTTAGTTTTGATGAATAGATCGTTCCCACAGTCACGAAATAAGCTGAAAAAACAAATGGTAAAAAGAAATAAGGTCCCTTCCCTCCACCTGCACCTTTAAAGGCATCATACATCGCAAAAAAGTACAAACAAGGATAGAACATAAGCCATTGATGGTTAGCTTGTTCAATGGCCATTTTAATGTTTCCATGAAAACTCAAAATAATAACATCGTTAAAATTCCCCAGTACATTGACCAAGAATTCCAATAAAAGCAGTATCAGCCCTTTGATATATGCCCTATTTAATAGTTGACCAAATCCCGGTAATGCGATGCTCCAAAATAGGACTTCAACCGCTTTCAAATACTAACTTTTCCCTTGATATTTATCCGTGATCGATCTAAAAGGTTATTTTGTGCATTCGTAGTAATAGGAACATAACGCATAATGTCACCTTCTTATTTATTTTTCCATTTTAAGTTCATCCTTTTTGTTTGTTCTTCGCTAATTTTTTAGAATCCTTTAATCCAGGCGGTTGTTCCAGCCAATTATGTTTAATCATGATGTCTGCTCCGCTTTTGGCAAGCCGAGCAACTTCAAATGATAATCGCTCATAATTAATCATCAAATCACTTCGTTGGCTTGCAGATGCTGCAGTAGAATAATTCCCCATTCCCGCAGATACAAGCAAATCCATGTGAAACATCACTAATTTATCTGAAAAAGTCTGAGTTGTGGAGTCACTTAAATATACATTCGTCTGTGCAGATTCAATATTATCTTTCATAAGTGTATCTGCAAAAATTTTCAAATGCTTTTTTGAGATGTCTTTTCCACGAAGCATGAAATCTTGTACATCTTTTGATGGTGATGTTTGAGCAAATGCAAGGCATAAGTGCATTCCTATTGAATTTGTTAGGACGTTCTGATACAAATGAGAAATCTCAACAGCATTTAATGGACGTTTATCACTGAAAGGGTTTAAGCCACTTAAATACTTTTTACTGTCAACATAGTCTGTTTCTTTGGGAACGTCAATATACGGGTGTCTGGAAACTATCCCCTTGGAAAGACCAGTTTCGAGTGATTGTTTATAAAGATTACTGGTTTTATTTAACGCCTGTACAAAGTAGTTACATACATCATCACGGTAACTCAACGAAACAAAACCGCCGTATATTAACATTCCCGCCTTCGCCATATGATTCACATACACCAAACAAAATATGTCTGAAAAAAGCCACGGTGCGTTCATATTCACATCTTGTTCGGTAAACCCATTTGGAATGGTGAATTGTTCATTTTCAAAAATAGCTGTTAATGTGTCCAAATGGTTAGACGAAAGATCATAGGCATGCTGTACAACAGATTTTGTATCTGCATCTTGAATATGCTCCAGCATAAAACCCAAAATACATTTCGACATGCTGTCATTCATATACCCAGTCCAAAGAGAACCAATTTCTGCGGATGTTAGGGGGATATTCCTTTCATTCACTTCATTCATTATGCAACCTCCTTGAGAACATGTCAGGATAAGTTTAGTATTCACATTAATACGGATTTTATAATGAATTACAGGTATGAAGAAACGATTTGAAGAGTGAGGGGCACTATTAAAACGAAATAGGGTATTTTTGCACGTCCCCCCGAAATGGTAGAATAAGCCTGTAACTCTTGATTGGCTTGAGTTTCAGACAAGTCTTTCAAAATGTGTACTTTTTGAAATATGCTGTTAACCATACTTTTTCCGTTTCATAAAAACAACATAAATTGTTTTGAAACATGGCGAATAACCTCAAAAGTTTTGACACAGACAAATTACCTTCTTAATCTCCTTTTTCGGGGCGTTGTGCAAAAATACCCATATAGTGTTGATTTTTTAGTGTATTAATCGTATAATACATGACAGATGTGTATTATGCGGTTAATACACTATTATTATAGCGTATTTGTAACAAAATAAAGTGATTAAGGGGAATAAGAATGAAACCAACAATGACCACGCATCGAATAAATGTCCTTGATTTAATTCGAGGATTTGCCCTGATTGGACTTCCGTTTGTTAATGTGCTGGCTCTTTGGGACAGCGTTAATTTATCTGGTACACAAGGAGATATCTGGATTCAGCGTTTCCTGTATATCTTTGTTGAAGGGCGTTTTTATGCAATATTTTCCTTCCTGTTCGGAATAGGATTTTGGATTTTTTATCACGGGCACAGGGAAAAACCAATCATCCATATGTCCTTTTTATTCGGCGCATGCTGATCTTATTTGTAGCTGGTATACTGCACCATTTAATTAATCCTGGTGAAGTACTGTTGTTTTACGCGATTTTCGGAATGATTGTTTTATTGTTTTACAAGGCTCCTAAACAGATTAACCTTATCTTAGGAATAGCAGGCATTATTGTCGGAAGTTTTATTGGAGCAAAGACGCTTTTACCATTGCCCCTTATGATGCTTGGTCTGGCGTTCGGGCAATATCGTGTATTTGAAACTTTGTGGGAGAACAAAAAGAAATGGTTGGGCGTCGCTATTTTTTCATTTATTGCAACAAGTGTGATAACAGTTTTCTTGTGGCAGAAGGCGCCTGATGCCGGATTATTGTCATATATGGAAGGGTTTGACTATGATATAACCGAAACGCAAGCAGAAGCAAATCGTGCTTTTTATGATTTTATAGATTTGTCCATGGTTTTTGCACCAGTTTTCTCTATTTTCTACATTAGCATTCTCGTTTTGCTGGAGCCTGTAGCAGGGAAATGGTTGTCTCCGTTACATTCATTTGGACGAATGGCATTGACAAATTATATTGGTCAGTCGGTTATATTGGTTAGCCTGTTGGCATTTATTCCAGCAGATACAATCGTTTCATACAAGTCAGCGACAATTGTTTGTTTAATAGTTGTGGGCGTGCAGATCATTGTTTCATCACTATGGCTTAAATTTTTCAATTATGGACCGTTAGAATGGCTATGGCGATGCGGAACTTATGGGGACTGGGTTCCAATACGGCGGAAATAGAGGTTGCAAGAACAAGGTGGATAGCAACAACACACAGAAACGTACGTTAAGTTTTTTCAATAAGTGGTGTTAAGCAAACGGTCGCCTATCTGGAATAAGGGCGACCTTTCACCTTCTTTTAAATGTGGGGCAGATGTGGAACTCTTTCTAGTGTTATTATAAAGATTATAAACTAAACAAAAAGTACAGTTTAATCACTGGACTTATGGTTAGATAATTCTGAAGAGATTGGTTTTTCGATGAATTTTTGAAAACCATAGTTCAAAAGAGCGAGTGAACAAGTTTTGATAAAAAGTGCTGTAGAGGTCATTCTTTTTAATTTATAATGACCAATTTTTTGGAAAAGTGCATTTAGGGGATAGGCATAAAGAAGATCCATAATTAAATTACATAATGCGTATAAAGAGAATTTTCCATAAGTGAAATGAAACACCCATAAATTAATTGTAAAAAATGGTCCAAATATAAATGCTAAATCATCAAATACTCTGTACTTTATCCCTCCTTTAACATCCCACCATTTGAAAATTAGGTTTAGAAGTGATTGTATTAAAAAAATACAAGAGCAAAATAATGTAACTGGTAAATATTTTTTAAAGGAGAGTTTTGGAAGGAATGATAATACAATAGCCCATAAAACAATTGCATTTACTATCCTAAAAAAGTTTGCCATTAAGTTCACCCTTCTGAGCTTTTATCTTAGGATGTGACACTTCATCGATGTTATTCAATTGTTTCCTTTTTGGTATGTTATTATATATTCAACTAATGGTTGTGCTTGCTTAAGAACCTCGATTTGACTATGCCGCAAACGGGCGCGATTGTTGAGCAACACAGGCAGAAAATAATCAAATATTTTATAAACCAATAGTAAAAGAGTGGTACATATTGTATATGTACAATATCATTTCCCCTATAAAATAAACATGTACAAGTTTATTCGCAAATATAGTTTTATGATAGATATCCCATTGTTCAATTGATTTTAATATCTTAAAAATCGGTTGTTGGTTCTGTGGACTTTTGGATATGGGTGTTAGGCATTCCGTGTATTATTATCTTTTTTGTATTTTGTGCAAATGTTGATTAGCGAGACCCCGTTAAATATAGTTGGATCATTAAATCCCCTTAGATATAATTGTCTAGAGGGATTTTTGTCCAAGGCAACGTATCAATCTTTCGCAAACCGGCCCATTATGTTGAATAAATCTTGCATCAATGTCCCACGGGGCAAGCGTTCTACCCCGGCTACCTCTGCAATGGTCAACCAGAAATAATAAGAGCTGATTGAACATATATTACGAATGGACACGAAACTGGCGAAGGGACTGGGCACATTCTTGTATAGTTGGGACATTTTGCTGTATATGGGGGAGAGAACAATATGGAATTAGTATATTTTGCAGGTGGATGTTTATGGGGAGTACAAGCTTTTATAAAAACTTTACCTGGAGTTAAGTTTACAGAGGCGGGAAGAGCTAATGGAACAAGTCATACAATTGAGGGTGATTATGATGGGTATGCCGAATGTGTCAAAACAGGATTTGATCCGACGGTTGTAACAATCAGGGAATTAATGGCGTATTTATTTGAAATCATTGATCCATACAGTTTGAATAAACAAGGACAGGATGTTGGCGAAAAATACAGAACAGGAATATATAGTGAAAAGTATGAACACTTAAAAGAAGCGGAGGCGTTTCTTAGTGAGAGAAATGATTATGACCTTATAGTTGTTGAAGTATTACCTCTTACAAACTATGTGAGAAGTGCAGAAGAACATCAAGATAGGTTAGCTAGATGTCCGAATGATTATTGTCATATTCCGGAAGAAACATTAAGTAGATATAAATAAGGAAGAACATTAAAAGGGAACAGAATCGGTAAATTACTTTCAACAATTCAAACGGGCGTAAATCGGGAATAGGTAATAGCGACTAAATTAGACAAAGAAGCAATCAAATTTACTAGGGTAAAATTAATAAGAATAATAAAAACTTTAGACTCGGAAGGCTTAATTCTCATATACAGTGGCCTTATATAGGTTTCGCAACCTTTTTGGAGAATAAGGATTTACATAAATGGGATAAAGCTGCTTGCCGGTGAACCTAATGATTCTTGTAAAGTATTCTCGGTGATGGGGGATATAATAGTTTCCCGTCTGATGATTTACAACTTCGGAAGCACTATAGGGTTAAAGTCCAGTATTTGTTTTTCCCAACCCTCGACTTGAGAGCTTAGAAATCCTTCAAAACACGAGAGTTTCTATTTTTTTAAAAAAGGTCTTCTATTTTATAAGAGTTTATGATATTCTTTATATTCCGATTGTCAACCAATATTATTATATGTTGACAATATAAAAAAGACCTGCGGTAAGATGTCAAGTAGAAAACAAATAAATATTTAGTTATCAAGGTGCGAATTGCTTAAAAAAGGCAATAGGAAACTAGACCAGTAAATAAATGGCAATTACTGGAAACCAATTCAAAGGATGTAGAAGCTATTTATGCTTCATATATCGACGCTCCTCTTGGCGCGTAGATTTGGTTTTTGCGTAGTAGCGCATCAACCAAACGCACTAATTTTCTTGCGGTTAGGGCGAGTGCTCTTTTATGTTGGTGTTTCGGTACTTCCCTATACTTTTTCGTGTAATAGGCGCTGTATTCGGGAACTCGCCTTCTTATCGAGTTGGCGGCTTCAACCAGATAATATCTCAAGTATTGATTCCCGTTTCGCGACAAGGAAGTGTCCTCTGCTGTAAATCGACCTGACTGTTTCTTACGCCAGTACAAACCAGTATATTTGGCAATTTTGGTTTCATCTTTAAAACGCTCAATTTGGCCAATTTCTGCAATGATGCCAGCCGTAAATACCGGGCCCAAACCGGGAACGGTTTGAAGGGTCTGCTGTAATCCGGCCATAATGCGTGTAATGGATTTGTCAATTTCCTTGACCTGCCTTTGAAACGTCTGAATGACTGTAATGGACGTAGCCAGGATGGTATCAATTGAGTCTTCCATCACCTTGTCCAGGCGGTAGGAAGAACGAACAGCTTTTTGAATGGATTTAGCCACTTGTTCTGGGTCTTCAAAACGATTTTTACCCTTGAAGCGAAGATAAGCGGCTAATTCTTCCAGTTCCATTTGTGCCAGCTCTTCCAGGCCGTATTGTTCAAGAAACAGATCCATCATGGCTTTACCAAAGACAGATGACTCAACTTCTTCGGTAAATGTGTTGCACTTGAAACTAAGGTGTTGTAGAAATCGTTGCTTTTCCTGCGTAACCTGCCGCACCAGCTGATATCTGGAGCGCGTTAATTGTTGCAGGGCAACGTACTGCTCCTCTTTCACAATGGACATGGGCAAACGACCGAAACGAAGGTAGTCAGCGATGATAAACGCATCAATCTCATCGGTCTTGTCCATGTCGCTATAGCTTTTTTTTGAAATTGGCAATCTGCTTGGGGTTCATAACGAATACCTTCGCCCCCAGACCACGCATAAATTCATCATTGTGTAAAAACATAGATGGATGAAAGCTGTAAACACTGGTGGATTCAAGCCCGATTCGCAGCACATCAACCGATTGACCTTTGGCTGTATCAAGAATAATGTCTCTAAGCCGTGTTGCACCCGGAAGGTCATTCTCAATAGTGAAGGAATTAAGTTTCTCTCCTTCGCCATCTAAAAAACAAACTTTGATATCAAATGAACTCACATCTAATCCGACAAATAATTTCATGGGGTATTCCTCCCTTCAATTTAGAATCATTGGAACTTGTTTCTTGGACGCTCTGAGATATCCCTAGTGTGGACGCTGATCAGCAGCCTCGTGTATGAGTACTAACCTTGTATCGAAAGCCGCCCCAGAGCTACTACCATCTGGGTTCGAACATCAAGGTGTACAGCCTGCGTGTATGAAGATCGACACGTACACTGGGAAACAGTCTTTCTAATGTGGAAAGCCACAAGGAGTGAAAGAATTGTCCCAAATGATCCTAAGACCATTATCTAGGAATATCTTAGAGCGTCCAAGTTATTGATTTCTTAAAGCAGTTTTTTCTAGTAATTTATAGGCTGAATAGAACGCCTAAATATAATATACGAGGGGTGATGATTATGAAAAAAACAAATTGGTCGGCACTTAGTATTACTACAGCCAGCGTGTTCGTGGCGATGACGGCAATTGGTGCAAATATCACATCAATTGCACCATTTATGGTTGTTGGTGGTGTACCGATAACGTTACAGACATTTTTTGCGGTGCTGGCAGGTATAGTGCTGGGCAGCAGACTTGGAGCATTTTCCATGTTTGTTTACATGATGCTGGGGCTTGTAGGAGCGCCGATATTTGCACAGTTCAAAGGTGGAACTGCAGTCCTATTTTCGCCAACGTTTGGTTTCATTTTGTCTTTTATTATAGTAGCTTATGTTGCTGGGAAACTGGTTGAAAAGAAGCGGAGTCTGCCAATGTACATAACTGCAGCACTGATTGGTATGGCAATTAATTATGTTTTTGGGACTAACTGGATGTATGCGGCGTATCTTTTCTGGTTTGATGCGCCGGAAGGTTTCACATACGGACTGGCGTGGGCATGGATGATGGTGCCATTACCGAAAGATATTATTCTTTCAATTGGTGCAGGACTTTTCGCGTTTAGGCTCAGAAAATCAGGTATCGGGGTTCAGCGTTTTCAAAAAGAGGATGCAGCGTAGATTTCAGGAAGGAGATGCATACATGGAATACAGTAAACTGGCAAAAGGTGTTTTGGCCGGATATCAACTGACAGATGAAGAGGCAATTGGCATGCTGAAATGCCCTGATGAGGATATTTTGCAATTGTTAAACGGTGCATATCAGATTCGTAAACATTATTATGGAAACAAAGTGAAACTGAACATGATTATTAATACGAAATCCGGAAACTGTTCGGAAAACTGCGGTTATTGCGCACAGTCAAGAGATTCTAGTGCATCAATTGAAAAGTATCGGATGCTGGACAAGAATTCGATTATAAAAGGTGCAGAGAAGGCACAGCAGATGCGCTCCGGTACTTACTGTATTGTGGCGAGCGGCAAAGGACCGACTGATCGGGAATTGAATCATGTAGCTGAGGCAGTCGAAGAAATCAAAACCAAATACAATCTGAAAATCTGTGCTTGTCTTGGCATATTGAAACCTGAACAGGCTAATAGGCTTAAAACTGCCGGTGTCAGCCGGTACAATCATAATATCAATACTTCAGAAAATCATCATGATGCGATCACGACAAGTCATACGTACCAGGATCGGGTTCGTACTGTGAATGAGGCAAAACGGGCGGGTATGTCACCATGTTCCGGTGTTATTGTTGGAATGAAGGAAACAAAGGAGGACGTCGTGCAAATGGCCATGGCATTAAAAGAATTGGATGCAGATTCTATACCAGTAAATTTCCTGCATGCAATTGATGGAACCATGCTGGAAGGCACCGATGAACTAAGTCCGATATATTGTTTGAAGGTGCTTGCCATGTTTCGCTATGTTAATCCGACAAAAGAGATACGTATTTCGGGTGGCAGAGAGATTAATTTAAAAAGTCTTCAGCCACTAGGTTTGTATGCAGCGAATTCAATTTTTATCGGTGATTATTTGACAACTCTTGGCCAGGAAGATACGAAAGACCATCAGATGCTTCGTGACCTTGGTTTTGAACCAGATTTTGTATATGATGAAGCGAATGTTTTAGATGAAGAGATTGCTGCGAAAACTGCGAAGTTTTTATCACCAAACAAAAATTAGCATATCGGTGCCCCTCTCGTGATAACCTAATGTTTTTGGACTGATCGTCTTTGTTAGGCTTTAAATTAAATTAATATATCTAGAAGTCTTGACTCTCGTTGGCAAGAAAGAGGATTATTCAAAAGTTTTTTTAAATTTGTACAAATTATCATTGTTGTGCTATACTAAATGCGGAAATTAAAATAAACACTACTAGGGGTGCCCAAAAAACGTGGGCTGAGAGGAAAGGCGTTAGAAACTTTCCGACTCTTACGGACCTGATCTGGTTAATACCAGCGTAGGGAAGTAGTCTGACATGACAATGTTTCAAAATCAGAGCTATTTCAAGCTAGGTCCAATTATTGGATCTGGCTTTTTTCATTTTCCCCTTGTAGGAATGAAAGGAGCATGAAATGAACCGCACACGCCTACTGGCAACTATGGCCGTCTTTGTCGCTATCGGATTACTAGGGTCACAGTTCATATGGTTTCCGGCAGGTGTTGCAAAAGCTTATCCTGCGCAACACACCTTGAATGTAATATTGGTTGGTTTATCGTAGCAAAAAAGAAGGAATTACAATACAACCAATACCAACGGCGTTAACAATTTCTGGCACGGATCCAACAGGAGGAGCAGGAATTCAGGCCGATTTAAAAATACTTCAAGAGCTAAAAAACTATGGAATGTCTGTGATTACATCAGTTGTTGCTCAAAACACAACTGGCGTCAGGGATGTTCACCATATGCCAGTTTCCATGATTGAGGTTCAACTTGATTCAATTATTGAAGTTAACGAAGGAATAACAATATGGAAAAAATTATTTTTATAGAACTGGTACCGGTCTTGATGTACATGGCCAAGATGTTAATGTGGCGGCATCTCGGGCTGTAAAGGATGCCATTCATTATAATTCAATGCCCAGTATTCGCAGTATGCTACCCGATGGCGATTTAAACAATATGAAGGTCAATGTTAAGCTTGCGATTCCCCAACACTTGGAACAATAGGAACCCGATAAAATCAAAGAGTTGATTCCATATGGTCAGGTCACGATTGAAGTTGTAACAGGCGGTATGGCAACGACAAGTGACATTTTCCTAGAAGGTCAGCGAGATAAAAAGATTTTATGTATATAGTGAATGCTGCAGTGGAAGTAGGCTACTAAGTAGACAACTTTCAATAAATTTAAGGAGGACATAGCAATGCGTTTTTCGGAATCTTTGAAAGCTGAAACTAAACAAAGCTGGACGTACAGTATGAATCATCGGTTTGTTCAGGGTATTGTCAAAGGTGACTTACCATTGGAAACATTTAAAAATTATATTATGCAAGATATCTATTATTTGAAGCATTATGGAAAAATCCATGCATTTGCAGCTGCTCATGCGAATGATTTTGGCCAAGCTGCATCTTTAGCCAAAAAAGCCCAAAACACGGCTGAAGCAGAAATTACTGTTCATAAGGGACACGCCAGAATTCTCAATATCACAGATGACGATATAAACCACTTTAAGCCGGCACCAACGGCTTATGCCTATACATCTCACATGTATCGGGCCGCATTATCCGGCAGTTTGGCGCAAATAGTTGCATCGATGCTTCCATGCTACTGGTTATACGCCGACATTGGTCTGGAAAATCAGGATGCTAAACCCGAGGTGGAGATTTATTACAATTGGATTCAGATGTATGCAAGTAACTGGTTCCAAGAATCTACTCGTGAAATGATTGACTTACTAGATGATCTAGCAGCTAAAGCGAGCAAGACAGAAAAAGAGAAAATTAAGGCTCAGTTTGTGACGGCCAAAGAATATGAACTTGCCTTCTGGGAAATGGCCTATACATTTGAAACGTGGCCTTCGGAACAGAAACAAGCAACAAATATATAACTTTCAATTAATCATATAATGAATAGTCACCAACCTATTAATAGGCTGGTTGCTTATTAGACGCCGTCCAACTCTCTTCCATAAATGTCTTTTTGTTAAAAGGGTATTTATTCCAATTACTTAATGATACGATAAATTATATTACGGTATTTTAAGGGGTGACAATTTGAAAGAAATATGGGGCTTTTTAAACAGTGGTTTTCATGATGCGGCAACGAATATGGCCATTGATGAAACATTATTAAACTGGCATAGTGAGGGGAAAATTCCACCGGTCATTCGCTTTTACGGTTGGGATAAACCGAGCCTTTCTAAAGTCGGCAAAGAAGCGTTAAAGTCCCAAAGTGCAAATCTTAAGACAGTAACGAAAGATAAACTTGACCATCTCAAAAATGTGGGGATGGAAAAATCAAATCAGGCCTTTCAAAATTTGAAGTCTTCCACATCGAATCTATTGCAAAAAAATCATGATGAAGAAGATTATGTCAATGAAGACGAGGAACAAGATGAAAGCAATGAAGATAGCGAAGAGACAGAAATGGGAGAACACAAGGGAGATTATCAAAAAATAAAAGAAGAGAATGATGTGTTGCAAGATCGGCTGCATCATCTTGAGGAGAAATTAGACAAAATTCTTGAGATCAACGATGATAGCGATGATGAAAGTAAAGCCACAGGAGAAGATCCAGAAGATGATTCCGAAGCGGATACAGATAAAGAAGCGAAATCAAAAAAAGATGGATCTAAAAAGAATGCAAATAAAAAAAATAATAATGGGGAGCAAAGTTCCAAGAAAAGCGATTCAGAAAAGTCACGAAAGAAAAAAACACAAAAAAAGGGAAAAGCGGATGAGGATGAAGAAGATACAGGGTTATCAAGCGATGATGATACCTCTGCTTCTGCATAGAAGTAATTGGTGAAAGGAGAGAGGACAATGAGTGAAGCCGTCGTAAAAGATAATATACTGGAAACTTTTGTAAAAGCAGCAAACAATCATGGCTTTGAGTTAGACATTTCCCTGCTCGTTAACGGAGCCATTGTCACAGGAACCATGATTTCTGCGAAAGATTACTTTGAGAATTTAAGTGAATCGTTTGCAGATGGCAATGAAGTAGCACAAGAACTTGGTGAGAAGCTCAGTAAGACAAGTGAGTCAGCTGATTCCAACAGCGAAGGGGAGGCACATTTTATCCACTTAAAGAAGACAAAGATCTATTGTGGTGATGCCAAGCCAACTCCGTCTAAAGGCGATATCCTTTGGCGAGGAAAACTAAGCGAAGTAGACAGTTTCTTTTTAGGAAAGATCTCTGAACCGAAAAACAGCAGCAATAACAAAAAATCATGACGGATAATTGGGAGATATGTAGAGGTTAGGCAGTAACATTATAATGTCTAACCTCTTTAATACCAATCTTTTAACGACAGTAAAACTTCCGCTTCAAGTTTGGAGAAATCAAAATAAATTAGCAGGAGGCAACTGCATGACAAAGTTCGTTTCAGTTCAGTCCTGCACCATGCAGATCACAAAGTCATTGTTTATAAAGTAAAAGTAATCGATAACAATCGTGGTAGGATTTCATATCCGATTCTTCTGGGTCTGTTCTTTTCGTGTTTTTAGAGTGCTTTTGAATGCTGAGCACGCGTTTATAACGATTGGGCAGCTTTTTGTACGTTGCTATTCTCCATATAAATTCCATGGGGCCGATCTTAAAAAATTGAAACCAAATGATGCTGTATATCATTTGGATCATTAAAACTACGATGGCAATGTTCATTAATGTTGTTTGATGTACATCGCCTTTTAAATGGAATAGACTACTAGCTGTTAAGATGAGGGCCGTTTGAACGAGATAGTTAGTAAACGCCATTCTTCCAACATATTTAAGAGGTGTTAATAACTTTTGTATCGTATTATGCTGGAGCAAGAGCGTTAAAGTAGACACATAGAACGCACTTACAAACGGAGCGGCGATGGCACCGGCTAAATTGATTTGACCATTTTTTTCCGCCATGAAGTATTGAATGAAAAGTACTGCCGGCAAGAAACAGAGGGAAGCAATTTGTACGATACGATATGTTGTAATGTTTTCAAAAACCTTCCACTGCCCCACGCATAAACCGAGCAGGAACATAGGCAAGATCATCATGTAGCTTCCACCGAAAGATACAGCAAGGATTTGGAGTGTGACAGCGATAGTAAAGTTTACTTTTGGTTTCAGCTTATAAAAAGGGATAAGGGTGAACCCAAATATCGCATAGGGAAGCAATGCTTCTCCCGGTTGGAAGTACTGATGGATTAATCCGAAAATAAATAGTACGATCAATCGTCGTATAAAAAGGGTCACACCATGATCGCCCCGATTTATGGCTTGTGTCACAAAAATATAGAAGCCAACCCCAAATAAAAAAGAAACAATAATAAAAAATCGTTCATATATGGCATAACTTAAAATTTGGCTCCAAAAAAAGTTGGATTGAAGGGAGGAGGGTAATATAATGGTACTAACATTCGCGAATATTATGCCAAACAAAGCAAACCCACGCAAGTAATCCAGAGTATCGTATGTGTCAAGTTTTTCTCGACGCTGCTTTCATACCAATATTTCAGGCACTATCATTTTGTACACTTTATTCGGGC
>NZ_JBCLVH010000038.1:0-22239 GCF_039548255.1 Lentibacillus songyuanensis | reverse complement strand
TACTCCCACGGGCAAATAATATATAAAGCCCACCTTAACTTATAAAAATTTGTGTCTTGACAATGGGGTCCACTTTATATTTGACTTACCATACCTGATATATTTCGCAAATAGCATAGAGGAATATAAAGAAATAATTAATAAGGTAATCAAACATTTCGATGGTATATTAAAACTATTAAACAAGAATAGCGATGATCGAAACGTAAGAAAGGTCAAAAATATATTGATACTACTATTAGATGATTTAAGAAATGAGGGAGGCAAAATAAATGAATTGAGTTGGTTGTTTAAAATCAATGGGAATGAAATTCATAAAGAAAATAAAGATGATAATGAACTACTTCTTCCACTCGAAGAAGAATTCAAAGATAATTTACCCCTCTAATTAATATTAAACTATATTGGCTGTCTAAACAGAACTTAACGGCTCTTTGGGCAGCCTATTTTTATGATAATAACGATTAATTACCTACCCTTAATGACTTCTTGGCTGTTCTAAAACATAGCGCATTGAAATCCAGTTACATTGATTCTGCATCACTATTTTTCAGTCAATCTATTGTCATTTAATAACTACATAAATTATAATCATATAGAATTCTAAAAGATTATAAAAGGAGACAGTAAAATGAATAAAAAGATAAAAAGAAATAGAATTCGTTGTAAATGCTGTGGAGATATTATTGAATCAAGACAAATATATGATTTTCAACAATGTTCATGCAAAACGGTAGCGATTGACGGTGGACTAGAGTATGCCAAAAGAATTTTTCCTAGTAATCCGGCTGAAAAATTTTATGATGAATTAGTAGAATATGAATGATTCGGTATATACTTGACGAACTTAGACTGTTTCACTAGCGAGTATAATTATTGCTGTTCTAATCTGGATAATCGGTAATACATCCCTCTTATAATTCAACTACTACAAAAAGAACCTACCCGATTTGCGGATAGATCCCTAATTTAAAACTTATTCTACTGGTGACAATTCACTTTCCGTTACCCATTTGTGGTTTTTTACCTCTTCTCCAGAATCAGTGGCTACAAAATCAACCATATATACGGTTGTTTCTTCCGCTGAATCGATTACTGCAGTTGCACCGTTCATACCCTCCATGTGATCTGCATTAAGAGTTACTTCAGTTCCCGGTTCAAAAGATTCATCTCCTGCTTCTTCAATCTCTTCATGAATAACCCATTTATGATTTTCTACTGGCTCTCCACCAGTCGTTGGTGTGTAGGAAACAGTATATACCGTCGTATCGTATGCACCAACAATCGTCGCCTCAGCACCATCCATACCCGGCATATGATCGGATTCGATAATTGCTTGGCTTCCAACCTCATAAGTTGGGTTATCCGCTTCTTGTAAGCCTTCGGGAACTTCGCCAGTACTAGAATGGTTCATACCAGAATGATCCATGCCTTCCATATCTTCATTGGTATCAGATTCTTCCATATCCATTTCATCATTATTGGATTCCACATTTTCTTCCGTATTAGATTCGGTTTCTGTGTTTTCACCTTCATTTGCACCTGCACATGCAGATAAGATAAGTACTGTGAATATAGTAATTATCCCTATTACGATTTTTCTACTTTGCATTTAAATAATCCCTCCTAATAAAATAAAGCTTGCTTATATTCTAACCAGTAAATTTGCAGATTATATGCAGACTTTGCAAAGTATGAATTACAATATTTCTAAAATAAAACTTCATCCCTTTTCCAAGTGGATTACAAAAGGTTATGAAAAATACAGTGTCATTTAATATTAATGACATTTCAGTAGAATAATCCATTTTATACTCAACATCTAAATTAAATAGTGATTAGTTTTTACTCCAATTATGCATTATTTCTCGATATTTGTTCGGTATGATAATTGCGATAGATTGAATGGTAAGGGAAGGAGGAAAATGTATTAAAGGTAGTTTTCTCACTCGTATTGATTACAACTAAATAACACATCTGAAGTCTAAATGCAAAGAACGAACGAATAAAGGAGCGACCAAATGAAAAAAATTATATTGGCAGGTGCAGGCTTGTTGCTAATATTGACGGGTTGCACAAACGTCACAACAGAACAACAATCTGGAGAACAAACTATGGAATCTGAAGAAATGCAACATGAAGAAAATATGGATATGAACCACGGGGACATGGAAGGTATGGAAGAACACATGGACCATGATAATATCCCCCCTCTTCAAGCCTCCAAAGGAACTCAGGAGTTAGTAATACCACCCCTGCTAGAAAAACAGAAGGACTCAGACTTCGATTATGAGGTGGTCGCACAAGAAGGCACGACGCAATTCTTTGATGGCTCTCTAACCAAAACTTACGGATATAATGGGAATTTGTTGGGTCCGACTTTACAGTTGAAAGAGGGGGAAACCGTTAAAGTGAAGGTCCGCAATGAATTAAACGAACCAACAACCTTTCACTGGCACGGTCTTGAAGTACCGGGAACTGAGGATGGTGGTCCGAGTGATGTAATTCAGCCGGGCGAAAGTAAAATCGTCACCTTAAAAGCCGATCAGCCGGCAGCGACATTGTGGTATCATCCACATCCACATAAATCGACTGCTGAACAAGTTTTCAAAGGGCTTGCAGGAATGCTCTATGTGGAGGAAACGGATGAAGAAGCCCCTGCTTTACCACATACTTATGGTGAAGATGATATCCCTCTCATTTTTCAGGATCGTCTCTTTGACGAAAACCAGCAACTGGATTATGAGAATCTGATGAACAGCGACGGAACAATCGGAGATGTATCGCTCGTTAATGGTACGCTTAATCCGAAACTGACTGTGACAAAACCGCTGATGCGTTTTCGAATCCTAAACGGTGCGAACGCCCGAAATTACACGTTCCGTTTAAGCAATGGAGCCACATTTACTCAGATTGCTTCAGATGGCGGGTTATTGCATGAGCCGGTTGAAATGGATGAGATTACGCTGTCCCCATCGGAGCGCGCTGAAATCCTAATTGATTTTTCAGCGATGGATTCCGATGAGCCAATTGCCATTACTGATGAAGAAGGTAATGCTCTGTTGCCTTTTTATTTGGACATTGATGGTGGAACGGAAGAAATGGAATCTATGTCTTGGACTGACGATACTACCTTCCTTTCAAAAGAAGAAAAATCCTTACCGGTCACCAAGGAGATCGAACTGTTTGGAATGATGGATAAGGTCACCATCAACGGCAAGAAATTTGATCCTGATCGGATTGACTTGCGTCAAGAGAAAGGAGTCTCGGAAGTTTGGGAAGTTTATAACAAGCCAGACGAAATGGGGGGAATGATACATCCATTCCATATTCATGGTACTCAGTTCAAAATCATATCGCGTGATGGAAGGGAACCATCTCCGAATGAACAAGGGCTGAAAGATAGTGTTCTTATTGAACCGGGCGAACGAGTAAGACTCCTCGTCACCTTTCCGGAAGAGGGAATCTATATGTACCATTGCCATATTCTAGAGCATGAGGATAACGGTATGATGGGGCAAGTAGAAGTATACTAATTTTACGGAATAAACATTAAGAAGGGCTGTACCGATTGTTTTGGATTACGTACAGCCCCTTTTTATTTTGCTGACAATTCATCCTAAAACGTTGGTTAATGCCAAGAGATTTTAGGTATCCTTGAAATAATCTACTGTTACCTTCGAAAAGTTCCACTAAAAATATTTATATAACAATTTTAATTAACAGTTTATAATATTTTCATATGATATAGTAAAAGTAAATTGGTACTTAAATCACTTTTTTAGTTCAGAGAAAAAGTGAAGTCGAGGTGAGATATTTTGTGTTTTTCCTATAGTTTTATTGAACAACAAACTCATGAAATGTCCAAAAAGATATGGGAAAGCTCCTTATACAAATTAATTAGGGTTGACTTTGCAGGTGGCAACTGTTTTGAAGTCCAAAGTAGATTAAATGATTGGGTAAGTCTTGAAACGGAAATGGGGAACAAGTCCGCTTTAATTACAAAAGTTATTTTGGAGGACTTAGAAGGAAAGCATTATTCTATTGAACCGAATGACAATGGGGTAAGATTTGCAAAAGGAGAAATCACTTATAAAGAGTATAAAATTCTTCAAAAGAAAGGGAATGCTCTTTGGATTACAATTTTTATTGTTGGGATTTTAGTATTTTTTACGCTGATGTCAGTGTTGGTAAAGTTTGTTCTTTAATACTATCTAATTTCTAAGGGTTGACATATTGGTTCCCTTAGTGAAAGTAACATCATTTGTCCAAATATGAAACCACCCTCATACCTTATGAAATGTATATTAAAAGGCTGGTCTTCTCTGCGAAAACCAGCCTTTTTCGTATATTTAGGCAACATCATAGCCTTGTTCTTCAATTGCTTCTTTCATGGCATCAACATTTACCTTTGATTCATCAAAAGTAACATCTACTTTTCCAGCTTCCAAATTAACCTCAGCTGCTGACACGCCATCTAATTTTTTCAATGCACCTTCAACTGACATTTTGCAATGACCACAAGACATGCCTTGTACGTCTAATGTTTTCTTTTCCATTATATTTTCACCTCCTTTAAATAAATTTAATATATTTTATAACTTCACTCTTTTTAGACGAAGTGAGTTAGTAACAACACTTACTGAACTTAACGCCATTGCTGCACCAGCAATCCACGGTGCAAGTAATCCAATTGCTGCAACTGGTATTCCGGCTGTATTATATCCGAATGCCCAGAAAAGGTTTTGACGGATATTTCGAATCGTTGCATGACTGATTTTAATTGCCTTCGGTATTAGCAATAGCTCACCACCAAGAATCGTAACATCAGCAGCCTCAATTGCTACTTCTGTACCAGTTCCAATGGCAATCCCAATATCCGCTGTAACAAGTGCAGGTGCATCATTAACACCATCCCCAACCATTGCAACTTTCTTACCTTGTTCTTGGATTGCTTTTACTTTAGCTGCTTTTTCTTCAGGTAATACTTCAGCGATTACCTGATCAATTCCAACTTGTTTTGCTATTGCTTTGGCTGTTCTTTCATTATCACCTGTTAACATAAACACTTCTATTCCTAAATCTTTCAATTGCTTAATAGCTTCTGGAGCCGTTTCTTTTATAGTATCTGCAACAGCAACTGTTCCCCGGTACTCACCGTCAATGGCAATCAACATCGCTGTTTTACCATCAGTTTCATAATTAACTAATTTTTCTTCATAACCCGCTGTATTAATTTGATGATCATTCATTAACTTTCTATTACCAACAAGAATGTTTTTTCCAGAAATTTTTGCTTCAATACCGTGACCCGGTACCGCCTCGAAATGTTCTACTCCCAAAAAGTCGATATTATTCTCTGTAGCGTATGCCACAATTGCTTCTGCAAGTGGATGTTCAGACCCTTTTTCTGCACTAGCCAATAATTGTAATGTCTCTTCATCACCTGAAAAATCAGTTACTTCTGGTTTTCCTTTTGTGATTGTACCCGTCTTATCAAGTACGATTGCTTCTAACTCATGTGTTCCCTCTAGGTGTTCCCCACCTTTAAATAAGATTCCACTTTCTGCAGCTTTTCCTGTTCCAACCATAATGGATGTTGGTGTTGCAAGTCCCAAAGCACATGGACAGGCAATAACAAGTACAGCAATTGCTGCAACTAAAGCAGGTTCTAACTGACCCGGCTCGACTAAAGTTATCCATATAATAAAAGTAAGGATAGCAATACCGACCACTATTGGAACGAAATAACCTGAAATAACATCCGCTAATCGTTGAATTGGCGCCTTTGATCCTTGAGCTTCCTCCACGACCTTGACAATAGATGCAAGGGCCGTATCTTTTCCTACTTTTGTTGCTTCCATTTCAATGGAGCCATTTTTATTAATAGTAGATCCAATTAATTTTGCTCCTGAATCCTTTTCAATTGGAATTGATTCTCCTGTAAGCATAGATTCATCTACCGAAGTTCTACCTTTTACAACCATACCATCTACCGGTATCTTTTCTCCCGGTTTGACAATTAAGCGATCTCCAACGACAACTTCTTCTACAGGAATCATTAATTCTTTACCATATCTAATTACACGAGCTTCTTTTGCTTGTAAATTAAGCAATTTGGATAAAGCATTTGTTGTTTGACTTTTCGCTCTCGTTTCTAAATATTTACCAAACAAAATTAACGTAATCAAAACAGCACTCGTTTCAAAGTATAAATGTGGCATATATTCTGGATTGCCAATAGTCTTAAATGCTTCGTATAAACTATAGAAATAAGCCGCACTTGTACCTAAAGCAACAAGTACATCCATGTTTGCCCCACCATTACGTAGGTTCTTATATGCACCTTCATAAAATTGCCATCCAATGATGAATTGAACTGGTGTCGCCAAAACAAATTGGAACCACGGGTTCATGAAGATATCTGGTATACTCATCCCAAATAAATGGACAAGCATTGTTAATAATAATGGTGCAGATAGTAAGACTGAAATAATTAATTTCGTTTTCATATTTTTTAGTTGTTTTTCTTTATAAGTTTGTTTTTCTTTCGCTTCTGCCTTTGGTTTAGCATCATAGCCAACATTTTTGATTTTATCAATCAATGATTTTACATCAACTAACCCCGGATTATATTCAATCGTTGCACTTTCTGTCGTTAGATTAACAGTTGCATGTTTTACTCCATCTTGTTTGTTCAATACTTTTTCAATACGGGTAGAGCAAGCTGCACAAGTCATTCCAAAGACATCAAGGTCTGTTTTCTCCGTTAGAACACCATAACCAACATTCTCTATTTTTTTCGATATGTCTTCAATAGAGGTTTTCTCTGGATCATAATCTATCGATGCCTTTTCTGTTGTTAAATTAACTTGAGCCTTGACCCCATCCATTTTATTCAAAACCTTTTCAACACGATTAGAACAGGCTCCACAGGTCATCCCTGTTACACCAAGTGTTGTATGATTTGTTTCACTCATAATAATTCCCTCCTTACTTGGAAAATTGCTTCATGACAGTCATTAATTCCTCAATAGTTTCCTTTCCTTCACCTTGTTTAATAGCATCGCTAACACAATGGTTGATGTGTCTTTCTGTGATAGAAAATCCTACATTTTTTAGTGCAGATTGAATGGCACTAATTTGGACTAAAATATCTACACAATATCGATCATCTTCAACCATTTTCTGTATTCCACGAACTTGACCCTCAATTCGTTTCAAACGATTAATCGTTTTCTGTATTTCATCTTTCGTTCTTGGTTTACTTGGGTGATCATGTAAGAATTTCTCTTCCAAATGAATCACTTCCTTTTCTTTTATATAATTACTATACCCCCGTACAGTATATTTGTCAATGGAGAAACTTCATTTTTGACAACATCTTTTAATATTTTACTCTTTTGGATGTTAGATGTTTACATACTCACAAATGGTAAATTGTTATCCAAGGTCTATTATTAGCTTATTAATTGTTCTTTACCTATCCGTTTTAAAAATTTATGGAATGTCTCCCGTTTTTTTCCCTTTTCAGCATATACAGCAATGATTTTTTCCACTGTATTGTATAATTCTTCTGGTGTTAAATTTTCCCTCAGTAAAGAACCAACCTCAGCATCTTTTCCTTTCGCTTTACCACCAACATATAAATTATAATGATCTTTATACTTCATTACACCTATATCACTTAACATTGGTTCACCACAACCAATGATACAACCTGTATAAGCAACTTTTAGGGTAAATGGTACAGGTTTTCCTGCTACACGGCGATTTATTTCTTTTGCCACTGGCATCCCTTCCCTTTCTTCCCCTTTACAAAAATTACAGGTTCTCAAGCTCTTTACGTAATTTCCAACTGGATAACATTTTAAACCAACACTTTCAAATTCTTTAATTACTTCGTCTTTATCATCTTCTAGAATCTCTATATAGAGTTGTTGAAAGGTGGTTAACTCCAGTTCATCTTCCTCATCCATGTATTTTGAGATTGTCATAAGTTGTTTGGAATTGAGTTTAGCACCAAACCCTATGCCCCCATTAACAGCAATTTTTATTTTATTATCCATATTCTTATCTCCCCTATTTTCAATATTTGTAACAATGGATAAAATATATCTATATACAAATTAAACAGGTTTTTATGAAAACATCCTCTCACCAAATAATACTATACCCCCCCAATGTATGTAAAGTAAAAAATGGACAAAATTTTGTCCTAAACAATATTTTGAGATTCTTTATCTTCATTATTGTTATTACCTTAGATTAATTTTTGCTGAATTCTGCACAAAAAATGGACATATTTTTTATATGTTATTTAGTGGAGAAAACTATTAAAGTCAAAGCGAGTGAATTGATATGTTCGAACTTTTTAATGAAATAGGCATTATGCTAAATGGGCCACTTCAAAAAATTGCATATGGATATGAACACATACCGCTGTTATTTGCATTTTTTCTTGGGTTAATTGGCGCTGTTGCTCCTTGTCAGCTAACAGGCAATATCAGTGCAATGACTATTTATGGGAACAGATCATTAGTCGAAAAAGTTCCTTGGTTACACATATTTCTATTTGTTTTAGGTAAAATAGTTGTTTTTTCAATAATTGGTTTAGTAATCTGGTTACTTGGAAAGGAAATACACAGTACTTTAACACAAATGTTCCCAATTCTAAGAAAAGCAATTGGGCCATTACTTATACTGGTTGGTTTATTTATGATAGGTTTATTTAGCTGGAGAAAAACAGGAAAAATGTTTAAAATACCCACTAAATTTAAAGATAGTTATCTAGGAAGCTTTTTAATGGGTGCGAGTTTTACGTTAGCATTTTGCCCTACTATGTTTGTATTATTTATACTAACCTTAATGCCAGTTGTATTAGAAACATCATATGGATTTGTATTACCTTCCGTATTTGGAATTGGAACCTCACTTCCACTTTTATTAATTATTTTTCTTATTTGGTATTTTGGGGCAAGTGGCATTATATTAAAGAGAAGCAGAAAAATAGGGTCACTTGTACAAAAACTTGCAGGAGTTATCATTCTTGTTATAGGTATTCTGGATACTTTAACTTACTGGTAAAAGAGGTCAATTATGTTTAATAAATTATCCTTAAAAATTGGACTATTATTCTTTGTGTTCATGTTAATTATCGAGGTTTTTGTTTATTTTATTCTATATACAAATATAGCAAATGAACGTATTGATGAAGTGATGGATAGTTTATTAGCTCGCGCCAATACACATAGTGCTGTCTTGGAAAATAATTTTGATTCATCAACGTTGGAGCATGTTGCTATCATGGAGTCAGAATCGGAATTTGCTGTTATTATTACCGATGCCAATGGTAACATCATCATTAATTCCGATCCTGTTGAAAAGGAAATGTTTGAAGTAATTGATCATACGGATTACAAGGATATACCCAGTGTAGGAAAAGTAGTAGAACAACGTTGGTCGGAAAAACAATATATAGCGGTTGATAGCCCCATTACTATTGATGAGGAACATCAAGGGCATGTCTTTATGTTTGCTAATACCAATATTGTAAAAAATATGGTTAATCATTTGAGTGATCAATTTGTCATAGTTGGACTAATCACCATTGTTCTAACCATCTTTACCGTTTTTATTCTTTCTCGTTTTATTACGTTACCATTAATGAAAATGAAAGAAGCCACAGAACAACTAAGCAAGGGGAATAATAAGGTGCAATTACATATGGAACGAAAAGATGAACTAGGTGAATTAGCCGGTTCTATCATGAGGTTATCTAGTGATCTAGAACGATTAAAAAATGACAGAAATGAATTTTTGGCAAGTATCTCTCACGAACTTAGAACGCCATTAACCTACATAAAAGGGTATGCGGATATCATCAGTAAACAAGACATAACGGACGAAGAAAGAAAAGAATATCTGGATATCATACGGGAAGAAACGGAGCATTTGACAGTTCTGGTTAAGAATTTATTTGACCTAGCTAAAATGGATGAAAATAAGTTTGTAATTAATCGAAAAAGTGTTAGTTTAAGACAACTAATCCAAACGATTGAAGACCGAATTGCTCCAGTAATGGAAGAAAAAAATATTACACTTTCTACTTCATGCCAAGTAAATATCATAGATAATATTGATCCCGATAGGATCCAACAGGTTTTATTAAATATACTGGATAATGCCAGAAAGCATACACCCGAAGGAAAGTCTATATCATTAGAGGTAACCCAGAATGATATAGAAATTACTATAACTATTTCGGATGAAGGGGAAGGAATCCCAAAAGCGGAATTACCTTATCTATTTGAACGGTTATACCGTGTAGAAAAATCGCGTTCCAGAGAAAGTGGTGGAACGGGATTAGGATTAGCTATTGCAAAAGAAATTATAGAATCTCACGGAGGTACGATTGAAATCGAAAGTGAACTTGGTAAGGGTACAAGGGTTATTGTTCATTTAACAAGAGGTGAATATAATGATTAAAGCTTTATTAGTAGATGATGAAAAACGAATGTTAGATTTATTAGCATTATATTTGAGACCACATAGTTTTATATGTAAAAAAGCTATTAGTGCTAAAGAAGCATTATCTTTTTTAAAAGAAGAAACTTTTGACATAGTACTTATAGATATTATGATGCCTGAAATGAACGGCTGGGAATTATGCCAAGAGATTAGAAAAGATTCGGACATCCCTATCATTATGGTATCTGCTCGTGAACAGAAAGAGGATATTATAAAAGGGTTAAAATTAGGTGCAGATGATTATGTGACGAAACCCTTTGACGAAGATGAGCTATTAGCAAGAATAGAAGCGGTATTACGTAGAATGAAACCTGCGAGGAAGATTGAAGTACATGGTCTCTTATGGAATGAAGATGAGTTTGAGTTATCATATAAAAATAATACATTAAAGTTAACGCCAAAGGAATTTACCATGCTAGGTTATTTTATGAGAAAACCAAACCAAGTGTTTACTAGAGAACAATTAATTGAATTAATTTGGGGATACGATTCACACACAGAAGGAAGAACAGTTGATTCCCATGTACGGAACATGCGAGATAAAATTCGTCAATCTGGATTTCCCATAGATGATTACTTGATAACTGTTTGGGGTATTGGATATAAATGGGTAAACAAGCCTTCATTATAGGTAAAAAAAGGTCTTTAATACATTTATAAAAGAAGACCTTTTGTTTTGACACAAATCTTTTACATAAAATCTAAGCCTTATTAATACTATACAGGGGTATAGTATGATATATTATGGATAGAAAGATGAATAATACAGAAAATAATAGGAAATTCATCTAAATATCCATACCAAAGAGGAGGAGTAATAATGAATAACAAAGGAAATGAAGAGAATCAACACAACCACAATAAGCATAGAGAACATGATAATCATAATCATAATCAACATGAAGAACAAAAACATCACAGTCGTCAACATCATAATCATGAACATGAAGATATGCATGGTCATCACAAACATGGACATGAAGAACACAAAAATCACGACCACAGTCATGGACATAGTGGACACGGCGGACATCACGAACATATGGTAGAAGATTTTAAGAAACGTTTTTGGATATCCCTAGTTTTATCAATTCCTATTTTATACTTATCTCCAATGATTCAAATGCTGATTGGATATGAAGTAAATTTCACAGGTGATATCCTCTTACTTTTCTTGCTTTCCACGATTGTCTTTCTCTATGGTGGAAAACCATTTTTACTTGGAGCATGGGATGAGTTAAAAGAGAAATCTCCTGCAATGATGATGTTAATTTCTTTAGCTATCATTGCCGCTTATGTATATAGCACACTGACAGCATTCTTTATCGAAGGCAGTGATTTCTTCTTTGAACTAGCTACTCTTATTGTAATTATGTTGTTAGGACATTGGATAGAAATGAAATCCCTAATGGGTGCTTCAAAGGCATTGGAAGAGCTAATCAAGTTAATGCCAAAAGAAGCCCATAAACTAGACAAATCTGGAAATATTGTTGAGGTAACAGTCGAAGATTTACAACCGGGTGACCAAATTTTAGTTAAATCGGGTGAAAAGATTCCAATTGATGGTGATATTTACGAAGGAGAATCTACCGTCGATGAGTCTATGCTTACAGGGGAATCTGTCCCTGTTGAAAAAAGCCCCGGAATGGAAGCGATAGGTGGTTCCGTCAATGGTGATGGTGTATTAAAAATTAAGGTAAGCAAAACAGGAAATGACACCTACCTATCTCAAGTTATTAAATTGGTAAGCGATGCAGAAAAATCAAAATCAAAGGCCCAAGGCTTTGCGGATATTGCTGCTAAGTGGTTATTCTATGTTGCTCTTGTAGTAGGGATTATAACCTTTGCAGTTTGGTGGACTAACGGGGATTTAGATTTTGCTTTGGAACGAATGGTTACTGTTTTAATTATTGCTTGTCCACATGCACTTGGTTTGGCAACACCACTAGTAACATCTAGATCTACTTCCATTGCAGCTAAAAACGGCTTGTTAATTCGAAATAGAGTAGCATTTGAAAGTGCATTTAAATTGGACCGCGTGGTGTTTGACAAAACAGGAACACTTACGGAAGGTAATTTTGGTGTTACAGATATCCATCCAAGTGAGGGAATTAGTGAAGAAGAATTATTGAAATTAGCTTATTCTGTTGAAACACAGTCAGACCATCCAATTGCTAAAGGAATTGTGAAAGAAGGAAATGATCGTAATTTAAAACCCCTTGATGTTAAGGATTATCAGAATTTAACTGGGAAAGGGTTAGTAGCTAAAATCGGTGATGCAGAAATTGCTGTTATTAGTCCCGGTGCTATGAAAGCAAATAAAATCTCTTTTGATGAAAAAATTTATGATCAACTGGCTTTACAAGGGAAAACAGTCGTATTTGTCCTTAAAGATAATGTCTTACAAGGAATGATAGCCCTAGCTGATATCATCCGTGAATCTTCTTATAAAGTTATTAAAGAATTAAATGACCGTGGCATAGAGACGGTTATGATGACTGGTGACAACACACGTGTAGCAAATTATGTAGGAGAAAAATTAGGTATTTCCAAAGTCATCGCTGAAGTACTTCCCCATGAGAAATCAAATAATGTGAAGTATTTAAAACAAAATGGAAAAAAAGTGGCGATGATTGGAGATGGAATTAATGATGCCCCCGCCTTAGCGGAAGCTGATTTGGGAATTGCTATTGGTGCAGGTACAGACGTTGCGATTGAAACAGCTGATGTCATACTAGTTAACAGTAATCCAGTAGACATTTTAAATATCATTAAATTGTCTAAGGCAAGTCGCAGGAAAATGGTTCAAAATTTAGGATGGGCTGCTGGGTATAACATTGTTGCTATTCCTTTAGCTGCAGGTGTATTGTACAATGTTGGGTTTGTCATAACCCCTGCCGTCGGAGCCGCAGTTATGTCACTCAGTACCATTATTTGTGCAATAAACGCTCAATTATTAAAAATCGATTAATAGAAACAAATAGTTTATGTTTGGCTAAGCATGTATTGTATTGCTTAGCCTTTTATTTTTCTGTAGGTAAATTTCTGTTCATAAATAGTACAAAGAATCTGCTTAATTTCTGCAAACTTGTAACGTAATCTAACAGAGAGTGTCTTTAGATAATACCACCGTTATACTATATTTCTATAAGGAGTGATACATACTTATGAGTTTGGAGGAAACGAAAAAGAAGAAGAAAAATAAAAGGAAAAACAGATTAATTTTTAGAACTTCTATATTAATTGTAATGGTTGGAGCTATTATATTTGCATTAGTGTCCAATATACAAGCGGATAAAACCATTTATCAGGTCGGAGATGAAGCACCTGACTTTGAATTAAAGCAAATTAATAAAAATAATGAATTAGAATCTATACGACTAAGTGATTTTAAAGGGCAAGGAATTATGCTGAACTTTTGGGGTACTTGGTGTAAACCGTGTGAGGATGAAATGCCTTACATGCAAGCACTTTATCCCGAATATAAAGAAAAAGGAATTGAAATTATTGCAGTTAGTTTAGATAATACGGAACTTGTTGTTGATCGTTTTATTGATAAATATGATCTAACCTTTCCAATTCCCCATGATAAAACAGGAGAGGTAAGGGATTTATACAAAATAGGACCTATTCCAAGTTCCATATTCATTAATCCGGATGGGGAAATTCAGAGGATTGTAAATGGGGCCTTATCCTTAGAAAGTTTGGAGAATTACTTTAAAGAAATATTACCAAAACAATAGACTACGATTTTCTAATAAAGGGGGATAAAATTTTTGAATGAAATAAATATATTTCTAGCTTTTGGTGCTGGTTTCCTTTCTTTTATTTCACCGTGTGTATTACCACTATATCCGGCATTTTTATCTTATATTACCGGAATGAGCGTAAGTGAGATAAATGAAGAAAATAAAAAAATGAATAAAAAAGCTCTTTTACATACCGTTCTATTTTTACTAGGGTTCTCAAGCATTTTTATTATGATTGGTTTTACCACCTCTTATATATCTGAATTCCTATTAACCTACCAAGATGCCATTAGACAAATTGGTGCTATTTTAATTATTTTCTTTGGACTAGTGATTGTTGGAATTTTTAATTTTAAATTTCTAATGAAGAATAAAAAAATCACATTCAAAAATCGTCCCGGCGGTTATGTTGGTTCTTTCATCATAGGAATGGCATTCTCTTTGGGATGGACTCCTTGTACCGGTCCGATACTAGCTATTGTGTTATCATTAGCCGCAACAAATCCTGATGTTGGTATGATTATGATGATTAGTTATGTTTTAGGCTTTTCGATTCCATTTCTAATATTGGCATTGTTTATTGGTAAAATTAAATGGATTAAAAAACATAGCCTAAAATTAATTAAAATTGGTGGATACATTATGATTTTCATGGGAGTAGCACTATTCTTTGATTGGTTGACGAAATTAACTTCCTTCTTAGCTGGATGGTTTGGTTTTTATGGATTTTAAAATATATTTTCCATAATTTATCTATTACATCTGCACGAATAATGCATATTTGAGCATTATAATTTGTCTTGTAGATTTTGTTACAATGTAGAATATCGTTTGTTTTACATGGTAGTATATATTAAGATTTAACAAATTAGATGAAAGAGGAGTCGAACAATATATGAAAAAAGGATTATTGGCAGTAATTGGATTATTACTTATTTTAATAGTTGCTGCTTGTAGTGAAAGCGAAAGTACATCAAATGAAAAAGAACCACAAGATATCAAGAAAATGGTCCAAGACTACAGTGCCTTAGATTCCGATGATGTCTCTGCTTCTATTACTTCAGAAGAGCTTATTGTAACTGATAGTAATGATAAAGAGACTACCTACGATCTTCCCGAAGATGAATTTTTTGTTTCCATCGCACCATTTGTTGAGACAACCCACCCTTGTACCAATCATAGCTTAACTGGTTGCCAAGGAGAATTAGTAGAAAAAGAATTTGATGTTTATATTGAAGATGAAGAAGGTAATGTAGTTGTGGATGAAACGATTGTCTCATTAAAGAATGGATTTATTGATTTTTGGTTACCACGTGACAAATCATATAACGTGAAGATTCAATATGATGGAAAAACAGCTGAATCTGAGATTTCCACTTTTGAAGGTGACAATACTTGTATAACAACAATGCAATTAATCTAGTATTATTACCTTTTGATATCTTTAATATAAAATATAAAAAATAAAGAACAACGAGAAAAAATTATATGGTTTTATAATATTTCCTTTAGAATTGAGTGTTTTAAGATAATACTCGATTCTTTTTTTGCTTAATTTTACTATTTAAGATTTTTCTTTGACCCCTCTTTATCCTTATTTTATTGACTGTATATGAACTGACAAATAGATTAATACCTGATAATCAAATACGGAAATTCAGACTATGATGAAGCAGCCTTGTTGGATAAAAAATTATATCAAGGGGATAGTAAAATTTGTACTTAATCTTGAAGCAAAGGAGGATTTTTAGATGGCCGTGTCTTATGAAGAATGTATTAAAGCTTGTTTAGAATGTATGGAAGCTTGTAATGGGTGTTATGATGCTTGTTTAAAAGAAGAGAATGTAAAAATGATGGCGGATTGTATCCGCTATAATAGGGAATGTGCAGACATATGCGCATTAGCAGCAAAAGCAATGCAATCGGATAGCCCTTTTGCTAAGCAAATTTGTAAGCTTTGTGCTGACATTTGTGAAGCATGTGGAAAAATGTGTGAACAACATAACCATGCTAATCATTGTAAGGAATGTGCTGAATCTTGTTTTAAATGTGCAGAGATTTGCCGAACAATGGCATCTTAAATATAAAAACGGTGAACTTGTGTCACCGTTTTTATTAGTTTGTAGTTATGATTAAAACTTTTTCTGTATTTAATTATTTAACAAGTGTTGAAAATGTTGATAGGTTTTTACCTGTTCCTGAGTATCTGCATGGGGAACAAATGACCAACCCATACGATTGATAAAATCAGAATATCTTTTTTGAATTTCTAACTGTTGCAAAGCCATTTCCACATGAGCATTTCTAACATTTCTATTTTTCATTAATAAAGCAGAAGTATAATTTTCATTTGACATCAATTTAGCACCAGCATGTGCTTCTAATGCAATCCATTTATCGTTGTATTTATTAACCCCCGTACCATCTGCTCTTTTATTGCTTACATCATACATATTTAAATCCGGAACTTCAACATACTCATTATTATCAGGATTAATTAAAAATAACATTACCCTAACATGCGACATCATGACATTTATCTGGAGAGCAATAATACTTTTCAAATCTGGATTTGTAGTATTAATATGATAGACTTTTAACTTATTTATCATTCCTTCGTGTGTAGACAAATGTTCGGCCATTAAGCCAAGGTCTACAGATGGTAAAGTTGACATATAACTCACCTTTCATTAAATAAATTCCCTTTAATATATGCTGTTTAATGAAAATCTGTTATTAATGCCCACTCTTATCTAGAAAGTGAAAATCAAGTGGACCAATGTAATTCAATACCAAAAATAATACTACAATGGTAAAAATCATTAAGAATGGATATTTAAAAAAGGAAAGAATTTGATGGTTGGCTTGTTTACGAATTGATTCTTCAGCTGCATATAAAACAAGTAACAAAACCATTGTTATCAACACAGCTATAATATTAATGATTGCATTCGGCCTAGTCATTGCTACCATATCTCCTAGCATGGCTCCCATCATCCCCCCCATTAGTCCGGAGAGTATGCCATCAATGACAGCAGGAAGACCTATAGGTAGTCCTGCTAAAAAACCAACAACCAATCCAATCATTATAGCGTAAATGGTTGATTTAAATAAATCACCATGAAAGATGACCCCTAAAATAGTTCCCATTAGAATTCCTGCCGACATCCCTAATGACATGGATATCATCATTCCATTCATTTTTGTTACCCAATTTCGGTAATATGCTACATAAATAATGGTTGTTGTAACTTGGGTGGCACACAACAAAAGTATAAAAAATAATGAAATTGACATTATTTCAACCCCAATCTTAGTTTGTCCACTTTTATTGTATTCACTGTTAACCCGCATTATGATATACCCATATAGGGTTTATTTTTATATTTACTGATAACAGTACAAGAGAGTTATCGTAAAAATAATCGAAACCTCCGTTCCTTCATCTAAGCTACTATCTATTTGAATTTCCGCTTTACCAAAAAATACGGTGAATTATGTCACCGTATTTTTTAATTATAATGAGTATATTTCGAAATGCTCATATAGATAATTAATATAATATTTAAGCTTCCACTTTTTATTCCACTTTAAATTGTCCCATCATTCCTGCATCTTCATGTTCAAGTATATGACAATGATACATAAATACACCAGAATGATTAAATGTAGCAATAGCCCTAACTTTTTCTCCCGGATACACAATAAACGTATCCTTCCATCCAGTTTCATTAAGTGGCGGTGGATTTCCATCACGATCAATTATTTGAAATTGGACACCATGCGCATGGAAGGGATGAACAGTCCCTCCCATCATTCCCATTCCACTCTCATTGGAAACTTCCCATATTTCTGTTTCATGTATATCCACAAATTCGTCGATTCGATTCATATCCATTTGTTTTCCATTAATGTTGACCATAGGCCCCATTCCTTGAAAAACAAATTCTCTAGTTCTTACTGCTTCATCAGGATCAATCTTCTCAATGGTAGTTAATTGTTCTGGAATGGCATAGTTGGATTCACTTTCACCGTTTACAACAAACTTCATAAACTCTGACCCTTTATTCGATAATTGAATTGTATCTCCATCCTTAAAATTTGAAAAATCAACTAGGATTTCTGCCCTCTCGGCTGGACCCAGAATAAGCTCGTCCATTTCTATTGGATTTTCAAGAAAACCACCGTCACTTGCAATTTGATAAAAGGTTTGGTTATTACTAAAATGGAGTTCATACACACTTGCATTCGATCCATTTAATAACCGTAGCCTCATCATGCCTTTTGGAACTTCCAAATAAGGATCTACAGCCCCGTTGACTAGCATTGTACCTCCTTGTAATCCGTTCATCACATCATGCATTCCTAGTTCATATTGAAAACTTCCATTTTCATTAAATTGTTTGTCCTGAATGATAAGTGGAACATCATTCACCCCATAGTCTTTTGGAATACCCAGAGAGTCAGAAACTTCATCTTCAATGAAAAATAATCCCGCTAATCCCTTATATACTTGCCTCCCGGTTTTTTTTCTGGGTGAGGATGATACCACAGCGTAGCTGCAGGCTGATCTATCGTAAATTCCGGTGTCCAAGACTCGCCCGGTTGAATTCCTGAATGTGGTCCTCCATCTGCGTCTCCATCCACTTCTAGGCCGTGCCAATGAATTGTCGTAATTTCATCTTCTAAATTATTTTCTACCTGTACGGACACGTCTTCCCCATTTCGGACCCTAATGACAGGGCCTAAATAATTTCCGTTATACCCCATTGTTTCTGTTTCCACTCCTGAAATAAATTCCTTTGTTGCATTTTGGGCAGTTATATGGAATTCAGCTTTATCTGGATCTGGATTTTTATCCTCTAACAATGGTGGGATGGGTAGAGATGAATTTCCAACTATATCCGTTTTATTAAAGGAATTCCCATTATCTGATTCATTGATTGGATGTATTGGAAATCCCGATATACCCGAACCTTGTATAAAAAAAAGGTAATACCCTCCGAAAATAATTACTAATCCAGCCAAACTAATACCTAAATATTTCTTCATACTTTTTCCTCCTCGTGAGTGAAGATGTTACCCAGCCATCCAGATTCTTATCTATTCATAAAGTTTCATGCCTTGGGAAGAAAACTGTAATTTCCGTTCCTTCCTTCCATTTACTATCGATTTGAATTTTTCCACGGTGTGCATCCATTAATGCCTTGACTATAGACAATCCAATACCTATTCCACCTGTCTTTCTGTCTCTTGATTTGTCCCCTCGGTAAAATCGTTCAAATAGATAGGGGAGATCATCCTCTTTAATCCCAATCCCTTCATCTTGAACACAAAATCCAACATAACCATTAGAATCCACTATCTTAACATATACGCTATTCCCTTCAGGGGTATACTGAAGGGCATTATTTATTATATTTGCTAACACTTGTAAAACACGATCCTGATCCGCATGTAACCAATATTCTTTAGTTGGCTTTTGAATATTTAATGAAACGCCTTTTTTCTGAAAGGCTGGGGTAAATTGCCCCTCTACTAAACGTAATAAATATCCTACATCTATATTGCTTTTGTTTAGTTTTATTTGTGGATTTTCAGCGGCAAGTAACTCTTCTAATTCACCGACTAGACGTACTAAACGCATCAATTCATCATGACTTTGCTGCAACCTTTTTGGCGTTGGTTCAAATACCCCATCTTGAAAAGCTTCCATTTGACTTCTTAATGTCGCAAGTGGGGTTCGTATTTCATGAGCAAAATCAGCAGTAAACTGTTTACGAAGTATCTCTTCCTTTGATAACGATTCAGCAAGTCGATTAAACGATTCACCAAGTGGCTTCATTTCATCTGACAATTCCTTAACTGGTACACGAGTTCGCCATTTATGGTCTTGTAATTCTTGAATAGCTTTTGATAACTTTCGATACCCAGTTGTTAGGCGTTTCGAAAACAATAGGCTAAACACGAACGCTAAAACAACTGTAACAATAATAGCAAGATAAATATTCGATTTAATTGTATTTAAAAAAGCAATGTCTTCCCCTATCATTTCCTCTGGATAATAAACTTCCATATTGCCTACATATCTTTCATCAAATGTTAAATCATAAGTATTTTTTCGGTATTCCGTCTTCATATCGATGTCCGAATCAGAATGCATTCCCATCCTATTCATCATTCCGAGCATCATCGTTGTATCTGCTATTACCTGTCCTTCTTCATCAGTAATTCTATAAAATAAATTGTCTGTCATAGCTTGTTGATGCATTAAATTTATTAATTGGTTATCAATAAGTTTCCCTGTTTCTTTATAAGAATTAATTGCTTCATCTTCTATTAGCTTACTTCTTTCCTCTCTATTAATTTTTAAATATTCGTTAAATTGATCTTCAAATCCCCATAGTATAGAAAAACTAGTAAGAAAAATACCAAAAAGTGACACAACTAATAGGTAAAAAAGGATTTTAGAACGAAGTGTCAGTCGACGCATCAGACGCTCCTCCAAACTTATATCCCATCCCAAAAACAGTTAAAATAAATTCTGGGTGGCGAGAATCTGTTTCAATCTTTTTCCGAAGGTTTTTTATATGTGTATCAACACTTCGTTCATATCCTTCAAAATAAGATCCATCATCCTGAATTTTTTCCAGTAAATCCAAACGACTGTAAACTCGTCCGGGGTAGCTTGCCATAGCTATTAATAGCTTATATTCGATAGGAGTTAGTGGTATGATTTGGTTATTCAATGTCATCTCCTTTTTTAAGAGATCCACTGTTAGCTTTCCTTCATTGAACGATAAATGGTTTCCACTATTTACTCTTCTTAACCTACGTAAAATAGCCTTTGCCCTTATTACGACTTCTCTTGGACTAAAAGGTTTTGTAACATAGTCATCTGCCCCAATAACGATTCCATTAATTAAATCGTCTTCTGTCGATTTTGCTGTTAACATAATGATAGGAACATCACTTTCTTTTCTCGTTAATCTACATACCTCTTCACCTGAAATATCTGGCAACATAAGATCTAAAATAATAATATCTGGATTATTTTCTTTTATTTTTTTTAATGCTTCTATTCCATTAGAGGCTGGAATGGTTTCCCATCCCTCTTTTTCAAAGTATGCTTCTAACACTTCGAGAATCATATCTTCATCGTCAACAATAAGAATTTTAGTCATGTTAAACCACCTCTTTCATATAGTATCATCAATTAAAATGAAAATGATAATCTTCACAACTTCCACATAAGTTCACCACAAATTCTACATTTATAAGAGGTATGATTTAGTTAAGAAAAGGAGATGTTATAAATGAAAAAATTAGTAATAGGTATATTAACTGGAGCCGTCCTATTAGGAAGTGCAACTTTTGTCGCAGCTGAATCAAATGGTAATGGATTTTTCAACTTTGAAGAAATGAAACCTTATATTGAAGAAATGCATCCTAATTTATCACCAGAACAGCAAGAAGAAATGTTTAACAACTGTCACGGTGAAAATGGTATGATGCAAAACAATACCGGATTCCGTGATATGATGAATAATATCTAGTTTAGAGAGGTGATCCCATATGATGGGGATGATGGGCATGATGGGTTACGGTTTACTAGGATGGATCCTTAACCTTCTAGCTATCGGTATCGTTGTATATTATGCCACCAAATTAGCATTAAAAAATTATCATAAGGATTAATCTAATCGTAATCTCTTTATAAAGGAGCGACTGTGAGATCATTCCTTTTTAATCATGATAATCGAAGTTACTGTTTAACCCGTTTAACATAAACATTAACTCAGCATAAAATGATAGTATTTTGCAAATCAAAGAACCTTCAATATACAACCAATGTATAACTAGTTGTATATTGAAGGTCAATTTATAATGGACCCATAAATCTAGACACGAAATAAGGAGATGTTAAAGTAGATTTATGGGGAAAAGAAAACAATATTCA
>NZ_JBCLVH010000037.1:0-22485 GCF_039548255.1 Lentibacillus songyuanensis | reverse complement strand
ACATTTTATGATAGAGTGCCTTTTCTTTTTTGGCTAGAATATCGCTCAAATACCCTCGAGAAATATTTTACACTTACTGCTAAACAATCGAAAGTTTTGCTACGTACATACAATTTTCGCAGCCTTGAAACATATTTTCCGTTTCGGTTAAGTCGATATTGGTAAATAGCGCTTCGAACATTCCCTTCAAAAAGGCATGGTGCATCGTACAAATTATCGTGTGATTATTTAGTGCTACCTCTTTAAATGGACAATTGTTAATTCGAAAAGAAATACTGTTGGTCTGTTCATCGAACTGAAAATCCGGATACATGCCCAGCATGGTGCCAGCATCTTCTAAAATGGTTATTTTTTGTTGTATTGTCAAGCTTTCTGTCGATGGAATGGATTGATAATGCTTCATTATCTTTGCCCCATATTTTTTCCCGGTTTGATAAAGTGCTTTTTTTCCGGTCTCCCCAAGTTCGACAAATGACTCCATCGCAATGGTGGATAACAGTTTATAGTCGCGATGGGGGAAATTTAATTCCACCACTTCATCAGAAAGCATGTATTGACGGCTTGGCCTGCCACCTTTACCAGTTTTCCTGGAATGCGAAACAATTAACTGTACATCTTCGAGCTTGGATAAATGTAGTCGCGCAACATTTGGATGAATGTCAAAAGTATGGGCAATTTCCGCAACATTTACTTCTTGATGGTTCTGGATCATGTGTTGGTAAATATTAAAACGGGTTGGGTCACTTAATACATTGGTCACTCGTAATGTTTTTTCCACCTGTATCCACCTCACTAATAGGATTATCTCTATTATAATCGATTAGAAAGGCGAATAGGGAAAAAGGTCCTATTTGTTGAAAAATATCCACATGTTCCGATTACTATCTAGTGTAACAAATGGCTTAGAATTTATTCGCCCTTTTTTTCTCGCTCGTCCACGGAGATCAACATGGTATTACTGTAATTTTTCTCTTCGGTTTCGACCTGGAACAACAGATGATATTCATTAGCCCCCATTTGCAAATAGGTTATGTTCACTTTTCCTGGTGGAAACCGATAAGATACACTCCCGGTGGTTGCTGTATGCTTGTCTATTTCCTGCTTAAATTGTTCACGTCCCATTTGGATAAGCGTTTCAATGTTTAACTGGTCTTGATGATGCTGGCTTATTCGGATGTCATTCTGGTAGGTAGAAACCATAGCACTTATCACTAGTAAAATAATGGTCATAATGAAAAGCACATAGGGAAGAATAAAGCCTTGTTGATTATGGGTAAAATACAATTGTTTTTTCATATGTTTCTCCTTGTAATGAGGTAATGGTAACTTGAACACCGTAGGAAAGCTTTTCAAATGAAACCGTTTGTACATCACGCAAATAGATTTCATGTCCTTTTTTTCCTACCTGACGCCTAACTAGATCCTTATATTGTTCAATGGTTACGATTGTATTATCCTCATTGATAAGCCGTATTTGGGTTGCTGATGGAACAGTGTATTCTTTTGCCCGTAATACATCATCACGTAAAAAGTAAAAAAATTGCTGAACAGCTATTTCCTGATTATGGGATGGATAATCAACAGATTTTAGAAAGTATGAAGCAAAGGGAAGGATCATGAATAAAATGGTAACTGTAACAAGCAATGTTAGAAAGGTAAAGCCGGATTCATTTTGTTGAGTAACCATATAAACAGATGGTTTCCGATTTCTCTTTGACATTTGTCCATTTGACACATCCTTTGATTAAATGATCGTTCGTTTTGATGAATTGATAAAATAGTGTCGTGGAATGATCGGTTTTAGCAAAGGAAAAAGGGGGGAGGCGATCCTGCCCCTCCCAAAGATACATTTGTAGTTCATCATATAATTGATTGCTAAAACGCAGACGTTCGCTTAAATGTTCTTCTTCTTTATTGATGGTACTGATGAGCGGTAAGAGTGTTGTAGCAATCATAACGACAGTACTAAAAGCCACCAGCACTTCAATCAGGGTAAATCCTTTATTGTTTTTCAATATAGTAACGCCCCTTGCCTAATGGAAAAGTTATATTGTAACGAGCGGATGAAGTGACAACACTGATGACGCCTGGTTGTTTTACCGTACCTCGATCATTAAAGGCAATGTTCTTTTCGATCGTTCGTTCTTCTATTTGCCAATCAGCAGGATAGGTTCGTTCACGTAATATGTCCCCGTCAACAAATTGGATCGTATAACGGTGATTAGCTTGATCAAAAGTCAGATCCACTTGTTTTGTGTTTGCATAAGCCATACTTTGCAAAAATAAAATGTCGGATTGAAACGTCTGAAAAAATTGGTTTTCTTCTTGGTGATCTAACAATGAGAATTGGATGGGGACGACAAGCAGCAATAGAATGGACCAAATACCGAGGACGAAAACAATTTCTAGAAGGGTAAATCCGTTTTTCTTCATTTTATACCTACTTGGCAACCTTTCCATCGTTAATAACAATCGGGTCACCATTTGGGCATGAGGTTTGCTCATCGGTAATATACTTTCCGGAAACTAAATCGGCGGTGTCAGTTGCATTTTTTTTCTTATCGACGTAATAGGCGTCTGCTTGGGATTGAACGACGGCTTTTAATGCGTCACACCCTTTTTCATTGACATCCTTACTTTTGCTTGCCAAATTTGGCACAATGAGGATAATTAATACAGAAATAATCATTAATACAATTAGCATTTCGATTAATGTGAACCCTTTTTGGTTTTTGAACATGATACATATCTCCTTAGATAGTTTTGATTAGCTGAAACATCGGCCACATGAGTGACATGTAAATAAAGACAATAAGTCCTGCCAATACAAGAAAAAATATTGGCTGGATGTACGTTAGGTTCTTCATGATTTTTCGGTGTAATTCGTCGGTAAGAAATTCCGCATATATGGATAAGTCCTTTTCCAAGGCCGAGGAATCAGCATTTTTCTGAAAGATCAACGGGATTTGTTTATCCAGCATGCGAAACTGTGATAACAGACTGGATAGGTGTTTGCCTTGATTTAATTCTTGCATCATCAGGTTGGCATAATAAGCTAAAATGGGTATTTTCCCTTGTTTGGACATTGTTGTTAATATTTCTTTAATGGAAATACCTGTTTTTAAGAGTGAACTAAAGTGTGTGGCAAATAAAAAGGATACATGGATTTGCTTATAGTGTCGATAAAACGGGATCGCGTTATAAAGTTTGATTTGTTTATCAATAGGGATTTTTCGCTTATTGAACTGCCACAGAAACGCTATGATAATTGCTAAAATAAGCAGCCAAATGAACAGGGCACTTCCCATATCAATGAGCGTAACGGAAATCGTTAATATAGAGGATGCTGCCCCGGAGCCTTGGAATAGATCCTGAAAAGAAGGAAGAACAGAGTGCTTAATGAAATAAAGGACAACAGAAAAGACAATCAACAGTATCGCAGGGTATCTGGCTACTTGCTGGAATTTTCTTGTATACTGGAGTCGCTGTTCATACATGATCAGACATTTATCGATGCTTGCCTGAATATCACCATTTGCCCGGACAAAGTACAGGTACGAGGTAACGATGGAGTTAAATTGGGATTGTTCAAATGCTTGATCAAGTCTGCTTCCATTTTTCAAACAGGCGGTAATGGTCGCAGCAGGAAGCTTTAAGGCGGCATCCCACTGAATAATTTCAAGGGCATCAATGAGCGTATATCCGTTTTTCAGTAATCGGGACAATCGATTAAGAAATAACAGCTGCAGCTCTTTCTTTAGTGTTTTATGCCTGATTTTCGCGAAATACTTTTTCAGATACAAAGCCATATGCGTATGCCTTCTTTCGTAAATGATAAAAGGATTGGAAATTATCCATCGAGTGGATATCGAAGCCATTTAAGGTTTGTTCCAGCAAGTTGTCATCGAGCAATTCCAAAATGGCAGCCCGCCTGGTGAGTTTGCTTTGAACATCAAGTGGCAATAATTCTAGTGCTGCGACAGCTATTAGTGATTGTTGTAAATCAGCAACGCTCAACCCTAATTCCAATAAACGATGAATCGTACCTGCTGCATTTTTTGCATGCAATGTGCTTAAGACCAGATGGCCGGTCAAAGAGGCCTCAAACGCAAATTTGGCTGTTTCCTGATCGCGGATTTCTCCCACCATAATAATATCCGGATCATGTCTCAACGCTGCCTTTAATCCAGCTTGATAGGTGATTCCTGCTTTTTCATTTACCTGAACTTGTAAAATATTCGTGATGTCTTTTTCCACAGGGTCTTCTAATGTAATGGTTTGGTAGGAATCCTTTTGCAGAATGGTTTGCAGTAAGGTATATAAGGTTGTTGTTTTGCCACTTCCTGTTGGCCCGGTAAATAGCACAATTCCCGCTCGATGTGCTATCCATTGTTTTAATCGTTTTAACTGATTTGGAAATAAAAAGAGTTGTTCGAGTGTCAGGTTTTCTTCTTGAGGGAGAATGCGGATTGCCAGGCTTTCCATATGATTGACTGGCAGGGTGGATAAACGCAGGGAGTAACGCGTGTTTATTTCCAGGTTTATCGTTCCATCTTGTGGTTTTCTAATTTCACCAATGTCCATTCCTGACGTGAATTTAAAATAGGTAAGCAACTGCTGATAATGGGAAGCAAGAACCGATTGTTTGAAAATACGCCTGCCTTGAACACGAAAATAAATGTCTGTGTGATCGAAAAATGGGTAGAAATGAATATCCGAGGCACGCGTTTCAATAGCTGACTGAAGAAGTCTGGTTGCGAGTGATTTTGCGGGGTTCAATGATCTATCACCTCCATTTTTATTTGGTTATAAGTACCTATTCGACATACATCGTCAAATTCCTTCTTTTTTTTATAAAAAGTATAATCTTTTTTGCGAAATGAAAATGACTGGAGTATAGCAGCTCTGATCAGAGGGAATGTTAATAATAGAGGTGATTACATGTCTGGTAATGACTATATAAAGTACGTTACAGAAAAAGTGGTTGCATATATGAACGCACCATCAGAGCATCGTCATACACAAAAAGAAAAAAATAATAAGGAAGAAAACGTCTATTCTAATCGATGGTTTGGGGTATTGCCGTTCATGGTTAAATCAATGATCAAAAAAGGATAAAGCAGGTTCCTGTTAGCATGAAATTCATAATCCAAACAATAGCAGGGAAATTTACAATACATTCCCAAGCTAAATACAACAAAAGCATCCTTCATCAGAGGATAGGGCGGATAAGAAAGAAACAGCATGTGAATTCAAGAGATTTCACATGCTGTTTCTTAATTAACTGTGCCTTCTTGCAAATAAAAGATCCCGCCATTTATTACATTGTACGAAATGGTTGGTTGATACCGATTGTTCATTTCCTGTAATTCCTTTTCCATTTGGACTGCTTGTTCCTCGCCGGTAACGTCTTGATAAAAATGTTTCAGCATAGCACTTTCTTCTTCCAAAGTTTTTAATGATGCAGCAGCCCAGTCATTTGACTGTTGTTTGATATGATCACTAATGACCGATTCAATCCTTCGTGCACCACTTTTCATTTTTATTAATGGTGAAATGGTAAAACAATAATCCGAAACCGTCATTTGTAAGGGTAGCTCGTTTAGACGGTCCATCATGTTAAATCTCATCATGCCATTAACTAGCTGCAGGCCGATGGATAGGAGTTCATCCTTTTTTTGTTTCCCGATGTAACTAATCTTGACATTCATCACCAGCCAAGGGTAAAGGGCTGTTTTTGTCGTGGTTTCGATTTGTTGAAACAGTTTTGTATATTTTTCATTGGTGCGCAGGTGGTTAAAAATTTGATGCAGCCTTGGACTGCCATAATGAATCCATTCCCCTTTTTCCTCTTGCCGTTCGGGGTTGGTAATTAAGGTTAGCTGCATTGGATCTCCTTGGTTTCCCATCTTTTTGATATAGTGCCAATAGAACGGTCGATTCATTAATACTTTGTCCATTTCTTCCGTTAACTGGATGGTTAATACCCCATCTGCATTATGCAGAAGCTGGCAATCATGTGCGGTGAAATAACGGACGAGAAATTGGTTTAGGTTTTCAATTGCCATATTGCTGTTCCTCGCTAACTGGATTATCGTGTTGGTATTGAATGACCGAAGAGAGATTATTCAATTTGATTTTTGCCTCTCCAGTTGAAGTGGATTCGGAAAAAATGGATTGAATTTCAGCTTCCAGGTCGGAAATGCTTAAATCGGAAAGGATCGCATCTAAATTGCCAATCACCGACTCGAACAAATTAATCTTTTCATATAATAAGGTCATAATATGATCTTCCACCGTGTTACGGATGGCAAAATTATAAATGTGCACATCCTTCTCCTGACCATATCGATGGATCCGACCGATGCGTTGTTCCAGGCGCATCGGGTTCCATGGCAAATCATAATTAATCATATAGTTACAAAACTGCAGGTTAATTCCTTCACCGCCGGCCTCCGTGGCAATAAGTACTTGCGCATGATTTTGGAAGAGCTGGCGCATCCAGTCCTTTTTACTGCGTTTAAACCCGCCACGAAAGGGTACGGAGGTGATGTTATTTTGCTGTAAATACCATTGCAAATAAAGTTGCGTTGCGCGGTACTCCGTAAAAATAATCACCTTTTCATCTGGGTTTCGCTTAATGAGTTCCACAACCTTTGCCGCTTTGGCATGATGGGGAAGTTGTTCGATGCGCTCGGCAAGGTGTTGAAATACGTCATTAGTATGCGAATTGGTACCCATTTTTTGCAAGGAAAGATAACAAGCTTCCCTCGAAGAACAGATTTCCCGAAGCAACGTAATTTTAGTAAATGCTGCCGTAAAAGGAACTTGATCCAACTCTTGGTAAAACTGTTGTTCCTCTTCAGAGAATTCAACCCAGATTGTTTCAATATGCCGCTTGGTATTGTTGAGGTCCGTTTCGTGTCTCGTATTGCGGACCATCACTTTTTGAATCAATTGTTTTAAATAGGTATCCTGGTTAATTTGCTTTTTGTCCTTTCCGTATTGCTCCAGAAATGATTCATAATTCCCCAAATGACCGGGTTTTAAGATGGACACTAAATTAAAAATTTCTACAAGTTTGTTCTGCACTGGGGTAGCCGTTAATAGTAAACAATATTTTTTCTTTAAGGAGCGGACAAATTCATAGTTTTTTGTTTTGTGGTTTTTTAATTTATGTGCTTCATCAATGAGAATAAAATCGTAGTCAATATTTACGATTTCTTCACGATGTGGTGATCGTTTTGCCGTATCAATCGACGATATTAAAATATCACATTGCTCCCAGGAGTAATTTTTTCGATGACCAATTGCTGGTATATAGAACTTACTATTTAATTCTTTCTCCCATTGATTGACCAGGGAGGCCGGAACAAGGATTAGTGCTTTTTTAACTAATCCACGAATCATATATTCTTTTAAAATGAGTCCTGCCTCAATGGTTTTCCCTAGACCGACTTCATCAGCAAGAATAGCCCGGCCATTCATTTCCTCGACCACTTGCTCAGCGCAGGCAATTTGATGCGATAAAAACTCAACGTGTGGCAAGTACCGAAGCGAACGTAACCCATTAAATGAGTCTGTCATGGTTGTTGTTTCTGCTTCATAAGCCATTTGGAATAACTTCCAATGCGCAAAACCGGTCTCTTTATCCAGACAGGATTGCAGGTTATCGATGAATGTCGTATCTTTTTGCAGTTGAATGTTATCCATTATAAACAACTTCCTTTTTTCAAAATGAATGCGTATTTTTAAAAATATAAAAGTTCTCTTACTGTTAGCAGCTTTTTTATGATATACTAAAGCCAAATTGAGATTTCCGCCTGAGGTGACGATTTTTCATCGATGTTGGCCAATCCACCACGGATCCCATTCTGTGTTGGCTAAAATATCGTACAATCTAGTATAACCAATTACATCCATTTTCATAAAGTGAAACTTCATTCAGTGGGGGTTCCGACACACTCAGACGTGCTAGTGTAGGCGAAGGATAAGGACGTGACGGTTTTAGCCTGTCGTTTCTCCCCCACTGAATGTTAGTTAAACAGAATCGGACCTTTATGGGCAGTTGCCCCCCACATATCTTCTTAGTTCCACCTCAAACCAGTGGGGGGTCTTACTGCCTGTTAAAGGCGGGATAAAGCGAATGATTACAAGGGGAGAGATTGCGTAGAACGAAATCGACGCAACGCCGAAGGAGCAAACGTGATGTGAATCTCTCAGGCAAAAAGACTCTTGTAGGACGCAACTCTGGAGAGTGTTTACACTTTTTGTAGACCACCAACGAAGCAAGCATCTTAATAGTGATCAGACTATTGCAAAGGATGCGCAACTTTCAGGTTGATGGACAGAGATTTCCTAATGACGGGGAAATCTCTATTTTTATGCAAAAATAATTTTTAACATTGCGAACGACTGATCATGTCAAATACTACAATTGACGGAACAAGCAGGAATTCGCATGTTCAAAAAGGAGTGGATGATGTGACTGAATTGAAAAAAACTCCACTGTTCCCGGAGTATGAAAAACATGGAGCTAAAACCATTGATTTTGGCGGTTGGGATTTACCGGTACAATTTTCAAGTATTAAGCACGAACATGAAACAACAAGAACCAAGGCAGGACTTTTTGATGTATCCCACATGGGCGAGATTGTCATCAAGGGGGAACAGAGTCTGGCTTTTCTGCAAAAAATGATGACGAATGATATGGCAAAACTGGTGCCAGGCCGTGCGCAGTATACGATCATGTGCTATGAAAATGGGGGAACAGTTGATGACCTAATCGTCTATATGATGGAAGAAAATCATTATTTGCTGGTTGTCAACGCTGCTAACACCGCTAAAGATTATCAGTGGCTTGTCCAACATAATTCGGAAGGTGTTTCGATTACCAATGCTTCTGATCAATATGTCCAGCTGGCATTGCAAGGGCCCTTGGCTGAAGAAATTCTTCAATCGGTAACTGAAACAGATGTATCATCCATTAAATTTTTCCGGTTTGCCAACCCGGTTTACTTTACTGGTATCGAAACAGGTGCGATTGTTTCCAGAACAGGGTATACCGGTGAAGATGGATTTGAAATTTACATTGATGCAGCGAGCGGGCGTGCATTGTGGCAGTTAATCATGAAGGCTGGTGAAAGTCAAGGATTGGAACCGATTGGACTTGGGGCTCGCGATACACTCCGATTTGAAGCAAATTTGGCTTTATATGGGCAAGAACTTTCCGAAACGATTACACCTTTGGAGGCTGGTCTTTCGTTTGCGGTGAAATTAAATAAGGATGCGGATTTTATTGGAAAAGCTGCATTAGGTAAGCAAAAAGAGGAAGGTACAACAAGAAAACTTGTCGGGATTGAAATGATGGATAAAGGGATACCGAGGCATGGTTATCAGGTGCTGATTGACGATAAAGAAATTGGCTTTGTAACATCAGGAACACAATCCCCAACATTACAGAAAAATGTAGGTTTGGCATTATTACAAGCAGCTTATACAGAAGTGGGGACAAACGTGCAGGTACAGGTTCGAAAACGAAAATTAAATGCCGTGGTTGTTGCGACGCCATTTTATAAACGGTCGAAATAAGGAGGGTCTATCAATGGAATTTCGTTATTTACCAATGACAGAAACAGATAAGCAGGCAATGTTGAAGACAATTGGTGTAGAGCACTCGGATGATTTATTTTCCGATATTCCAGAAAACGTTCGATTCAAAGGAGAACTGAAGCTAAAAAAGCCGGCAAATGAAGCGCAACTGAAGAAAGAGTTGACTAATCTGGCAAGTCAAAATGCTCATTTGCTGGACCACTGTTCCTTTCTTGGTGCAGGCGTTTACGATCATTTTATTCCCTCGGTGGTTGATCATGTGATTTCCCGTTCGGAATTTTATACGGCATACACACCATACCAGCCGGAGATTTCGCAAGGGGAGCTGCAGGCAATATTTGAGTTTCAAACGATGATTTCGGAGTTAACCGGCATGCCGATCGCTAATTCATCGATGTATGACGGCGGAACCGCATTAGCGGAAGCAGTTAATTTGAGCGCAGCGCAGACAAAAAAGAAAAAGATTCTTGTCTCCAAAGCGGTACATCCGGAGTCTAGGGAAGTAATTGCGTCATATGCAAAAGGCCCTAATCTTGAAATTGTGGAAATTGAACAACATAACGGAAAGACCGATTTAAAACAATTAGCTGCCGAACTGGATGAGGATACAGCAAGTGTTGTCATGCAATACCCTAACTTTTTCGGCCAAATCGAAGCCTTAGATGAGATCGAGGCATTGATTCGTGAACAGAAGAAAACGATGTTCATTGTTTCCAGTAATCCGCTGGCTTTAGGGTATTTAACGCCTCCAGGTGAATTTGGGGCGGATATTGTTGTTGGTGACACGCAAGTATTTGGAATTCCAGCCCAATTTGGCGGCCCGCATTGCGGTTATTTTGCCACAACGAATAAATTAATGCGGAAGGTTCCAGGACGGTTAGTGGGGCAAACGACGGATGAAAATGGTCAGCGTGGATTTGTGTTGACATTACAGGCCCGTGAGCAGCACATTCGACGTGACAAAGCAACCTCAAATATCTGCTCCAACCAGGCGTTAAATGCACTGGCAAGTTCGGTAGCGATGAGCTCAATCGGCAAACAGGGCATCAAAAAAATGGCGATGTTGAATATGCATAAAGCACGGTACATGAAAGAACAACTCGAAAAGGCTGATTTTGAGGTCATAACAGATGGTCCGTTTTTCAATGAGTTTGTGATCAAAGTGCCTGGATCTGTTACCGATTATAACCAACAGCTGTTGGCAAAAGGATTTATTGGCGGCTATGATCTGGAACATACATATCCTGACTTAGCCGGACACATGCTGCTCGCCGTAACAGAGATTCGGACAAAAGAAGAAATCGACACATTCGTCAACGAATTGGGGGATATCAATGAACGCTAAAGACTTTCCTTTACTATTTGAACGCAGCAAACCTGGCAGAACTGGTTTCAGCCTGCCCGAATTAGACGTTCCGGAATATGATTTGCAAGCGGAACTGGAGGACACGTTTATTCGTGAGGCTCCACCAGAGTTGCCAGAGGTAAGTGAATTAGAAATTATGCGGCATTATACGGGACTATCCCGACGTAATTACGGGGTGGATTCCGGCTTTTATCCATTAGGCTCCTGTACGATGAAATATAACCCGAAAATTAACGAAGATATCGCGCGGCTACCCGGTTTTAGTCATATTCATCCATATCAGGATCCCGCCAGCGTTCAAGGTGCCTTAGCCATGATGTATGATTTGCAAACGTCATTAGCGGAAATCACCGGGATGCATGACGTTTCCCTGCAGCCAGCAGCAGGAGCGCAGGGGGAATGGACCGGGCTGATGATGATTCGCGCCTTTCATGAGGCGAATGGGGATATGAAACGAACCAAAGTAATTGTTCCGGATTCGGCTCATGGTACGAACCCTGCTTCAGCTTCGGTTGCCGGATTTGACGCAGTGACGGTAGCATCAAACGAAAACGGCTTAGTTGATTTGGACGATTTAAAACGGGTGGTTGGTGATGACACAGCTGCACTGATGCTGACAAATCCGAATACCCTTGGGCTGTTTGAGGTAGAAATTATGGAAATGGCAAAGATCGTTCACGATGCCGGCGGAAAATTGTACTATGATGGGGCTAATTTAAATGCCATTATGGGGTACACCCGCCCGGGAGACATGGGCTTTGATGTTGTGCATTTGAATTTGCATAAAACCTTTACAGGACCACATGGCGGTGGTGGCCCGGGATCAGGACCTGTTGGTGTTACGGACGAATTGGCTGCTTTCTTGCCAAAACCATTAATCGTGAAAAAAGATGATAGCTATACGTTTGATCATGATCGTCCACAATCGATTGGTCGTGTAAAACCGTATTACGGCAATTTTGGAATTAATCTGCGGGCCTATACGTATATTCGCACAATGGGTGCCGAAGGGCTTAAAAAGGTAAGTGAATACGCGGTACTAAATGCCAATTATATGATGCGGCGTTTAGCAGACGAATATCAGCTGCCATACCCACAACATTGTAAGCATGAATTTGTGCTTTCTGGGAAGAAACAGAAAAAATTAGGCGTACGAACACTTGATATTGCGAAGCGCCTGCTTGACTTTGGGTATCATCCGCCAACAATTTATTTTCCGTTGAATGTGGAAGAAGCGATGATGGTGGAACCAACGGAAACCGAATCAAAAGAAACGCTGGACGGTTTTATCGATGCAATGCTTGCTATCGCAACGGAAGCAAAAGAGGATCCGGAGGTCGTTCAGGAAGCACCACATACGACCATCGTGAAGCGGATGGATGAAACAACCGCCGCGAGAAAACCGATTCTAAGGTATGAAGAAGAGAATTCATAATTGGAATTCATAGACCTGCCTGTTGAAGCATAATAGATGCTGTTATGAAGGAGAAAACACTAAAGAGGGATGCAACACGTAGCTGAATTTGCATCCCTTATTTCGTTTGGGTTTAATGGGCATACCAGTCCATTCACGAATTATGTTCATTTGTTATGTTGATTGATCATTATGGATAAAAGATAGTTTAATTTCCTTCTATTACTTAAAGTCGTCTTTGAATTCAAAAGAGGTGAAAAACATGCAACGTACAGAACAATATGAACCAATTAAATTTCTCGAGAGCAAAAGGGTTTACTTAAGACCAATAGAGAATGAAGACTTGGATTTTTTCTATGCCAAAGCTCTTTGGGATAAAGAAGGAAGGAGATTAACAGGCACCCAGACCATATTTAGTCGTTCGGGGGTTCAAAAGTGGTTTGAAAACATATCTACGGACAGCAGCAGGATGGACCTCCTTATATGTTTGCAGGAAAATAACCAACCTATTGGGGATATAGCTATGTTGGATATCGACCATCAAAATCGAAATTCTCTTGTTCGGATTTCAATATTCGATCATGGATTCTGGGGGAATGGATATGGTACCGAAGCGATGGCTTTGCTTTTAGAATACGGATTTGAAGTATTAAATTTACATAGGATCGGATTAGATGTCTACTCATTTAATAAAAGAGGGATTAAATCCTATGAAAAACTTGGTTTTAAACAGGAAGGAATAATCAGGGATGAGCTTTTTTATGATGGAGAATATCATGACTTAATTATAATGGGGGTTTTGAAGAATGAGTTTCACCTGGTTGATAATTGAGGATATGGTTTTTCCGGCAATGATAAAAATGGAAGTCGCTTGTACGGTGCTGACAGAGGGAATATCGTCCAGCAGGGCAGATAAAGGATCTTAACAAAGCCAGGGGATCATTAGATAGTTGGAGAAACGGCTGGCTCACTTATGGGTATGGTTATTGGACAGTTGTTCTATCGTCTCAATCAGAAGTTATTGGAATTGGTGGGATCCGTAGAGGTCGATGGAAAGAGCAAGAAGTACTGAATCTTTATTACAGGTTCTCACCAAGTTATTGGGGAAATGGTTATGCTACTGAATTGGGCCGAATTGCTGTTCAAATGGCAAATGATTATATACCTGACTTATCAGTTGTTGCCCGTGTGAGACCTTCTAACAAACCATCGTTCCGGGTAGCTGAAAGGATTGGGCTTCAGCATTGTCATGAACTTGATTCTGATAAACATATGGCTTTTGTTTCAAATAAAAAGTAACATGCAAAAAGCTCAGTTTTAATGCTGAGCTTTTTTGCTTACTATTTATACTGTTAGGATGTGTGCAAGTGTGCTTTCTATATGTTTGCATAATCTTCCCGTTAATCAAAGCACAAGGATTTTTTATTTTATTTTGCCGGTCCACTTTTTAAAGCCGCCTTTAAGCTGATTTAGATCCTGATAGCCTTTTTTGCGGAGAAGTTCCGCTGCACGAGTCGAGCGTGACCCACTAGCACAATAAAGGTAGACAGGCTTGTCCTTGCGTAATTCAACCAGCCGTTGTTTCATTTGGGTTAGTGGTATATTTCTGGCGCCAAGAATATGCCCTTTTTTAAATTCCTGTGGTTCCCGGACATCGATTAATTGGGCTTTCCGATAACCTTCGCGAAATTGTTCTTCGGTCAATGTTTTTAGATAGGCGCGCTGCCGAAAATAGCGGAATAGCGTAAAGCCTATAATTACAACAAGTAAAATAATAAGAATCGTCATGTTTTGTCCCCCGTTTTTTCTAATCTTCCACTTTCTATTATATGGTTGTTGGATGATTTTTTCAAAGAGTTTTGTGTCAATGCATGTTAAAAGAAAGACTTTATACCTGTTTTTATTTTTGTTATTGGTTGTATGATGTATTTTGTGGGATTTTCCATGAACCGTTATTTGAGACGAAGAGTGATAAATCCTTTCCATTGCTAAATGCAAATGGTGAAAAAAATGGTTTTAGTTAAGTTACTCGTTATTTGCTTGTTTTATCGCAAAAATACACCGGAAATTACATTTTTTCGTTTTTGACAAAATCCGATTTTTTTGCTTTTAATACAATATATAGTGTTTTTATAAAAAACGAGCACAATATCTTGTTTAATTTCATTTATTTGTGGTAAAGTGAATCTAGTAACTAATTAGAGAAAAGGAGTGAGGAAATGTCGACGGCTGTCGAGGAACGAAACCAAATTAACATAAAAAATCTAAATCAGGACATTGCATTATTCCCGCAAGTTCATCCGATTACAGCAGACATGAAACGAACACATAAAGGAGTATCAAGGCTTGTCATGCTGGACCGTTATGCCTTTAAGGACACCCAAAAGAAAACATTAAAGGCAGGGGACTTTGTCGTGTTGACGGTAAAGGCCGATCCGAAATTCCCGGCACGCGGACTGGGTTTTGTCAAAGAAATCGACTGGGTTCATAAACAGGCTGATATTCAGGTGGACCCGGAATTTGTTCATGTACTAGATCAGGAAGAGGAACGCGAAACAGGTGTTGTAAAACGAACGCTTGATGTGATTGATAAGCCGCTGGAAATTTATTATGAGCAAATTGCCAGACGAAATGCGACCGGACTTGCACAAGTAGAGTTAACAGAAGAAAAACGCCGTGAGTCATTTGCCAAGTTTAACCGGGAATTATCGAATTTAAACTTTATCCCGGCTGGACGAGTTCTCTATGGTGCTGGGTCAGAAACCGATGTAACGTTCTTTAACTGCTATGTGATGCCATACATTCAAGATTCACGGGAAGGGATTTCTGACCACCGGAAACAAGTCATGGAAATCATGAGCAGAGGTGGCGGTGTTGGCACCAATGGATCAACACTACGTCCTCGTAATACATTGGCCAAAGGGGTTAACGGAAAATCGTCTGGCTCCGTATCATGGCTGGATGATATTGCAAAATTGACACATTTGGTTGAGCAAGGTGGGTCAAGACGCGGAGCGCAAATGATTATGCTTGTCGATTCGCATCCGGATATTATTGAATTTATTATTTCCAAGATGCAGAATCCAAGAATTTTACGATACTTAATTGAAAATACTGAGGATGATCAAATCAAGCAGCTGGCACAGGAAAAATTAAAGTTTACCCCGTTAACTGGAACAGAGGTAGACTTGTATCAGGGAATTGTTAATTATAAAACAATGCCAGGATTGGGCGGTTTTTCCAAGTCATCGATTAAAGAAGCAGAAAACAAGTTACGTGACGGTGGATCATATTCCGTCCATAATCCGGAATTTTTGACTGGCGCAAATATTTCTGTATGTTTGACGAAGGACTTTATGACCGCGGTTGAAAACGATAGCTGGTATGAGTTACGTTTTCCGGATGTGGAAAATTACACAAAACAGCAAATGGAAGACTATAACAACCATTGGCATGAGGTTGGCGATGTCCGTAAATGGGAAGAAATGGGCTATGGTGTCCGGGTTTATCGCCGGGTGAAAGCCAAGGAATTATGGAATTTGATTAATATTTGTGCAACCTATTCAGCCGAGCCGGGTATTTTCTTCATTGATAATGCTAATGACATGACGAATGCCAAGGCATATGGTGATCAGGTTGTGGCAACGAATCCGTGCGGGGAACAACCCCTTGCGCCATATTCAGTCTGTAATTTAGCAGCGGTGAACCTTGCTGAATTTGCCAATAAAGACACCAAAACAGTGAACTTTGAGAAATTAAAGCAAACCGTTCAAACTGGAGTGCGCATGCAGGATAATGTGATTGATGCAACGCCATATTTCTTAGAGGAAAATCGAAAACAAGCTTTAGGTGAACGTCGTGTTGGCTTAGGTGTTATGGGGCTTCATGATCTATTGATTTACTGTGAAACCGAATATGGTTCGGCGGAAGGAAACGAATTGGTTGATCAAATATTCGAAACGATCGCAACTACAGCTTATCGTGCGTCCATTGAGTTAGCAAAGGAAAAGGGAAGCTTCCCGTTCCTGGTTGGTAAAACGGATGAAGAAACACACGAGCTTAGAAATGCGTTTATTAATACGGGATATATGAAACAAATGCCTGACGATATTAGACAGGATATTTTAACATATGGCATTCGCAACTCCCATTTGTTAACTGTTGCTCCCACTGGAAGCACTGGGACCATGGTTGGCGTAAGTACTGGGTTAGAACCATATTTTTCCTTTTCTTACTTCAGGAGTGGACGACTTGGTAAATTTATTGAGGTTAAAGCTGATATTGTCCAGGAATATTTGAATCGCAATCCAGAACAGGATCCGGAACAATTGCCATCATGGTTTATTTCAGCCATGGAGTTGGCACCGGAAGCACATGCCGATACCCAATGTGTCATCCAGCGCTGGGTAGATAGCTCCATTTCCAAAACGGTTAATGCTCCAAAAGGGTACACCGTTGATCAGGTAGAAAGTGTTTATCAACGATTGTATCGAGGTGGTGCAAAAGGTGGAACGGTTTATGTGGACGGCAGCCGTGATACCCAAGTATTAACGTTAAAGGCTGAGGAAAATTCCTTTGACGAAACAACGGAAGCGGAACAACCACAAGAAAAACCGCGTGTTGTCCTAATGGATACCATTCAAGAATTGGAAAAAACGAATGTAACAATCGGTTCAGAAGTGGGGGATACATGTCCGGTATGTCGTGAGGGCAGTGTAGAAGACATCGGCGGCTGTAACACATGTACAAGCTGTGGTGCCCAATTGAAATGTGGACTGTAAGGATTTCTTACGGAAGAGCTGATCACTCATGGTGGTTAGCTCTTCCCTTTTTAATAGATATAACTTGTCTATCAGTTGTTTATCATGTATCCTTGTACTAGAAACAATGTTGCCTTCCCTAAAAAATTATTCTTTGAAGTGAGGAGATCTTAATGCCAACTCCAAGTATGGAGGATTACATAGAACAAATCTACAATTTAATCGAATCAAAAGGATATGCACGCGTCTCGGACATCGCGGAAGCATTACAGGTTCACCCCTCTTCTGTTACAAAAATGGTGCAGAAGCTTGATAAGGATGAATATTTAAATTATGAAAAATACCGCGGGTTTATATTAACTGCGAAAGGCAAAAAAATTGGGGAGCGCTTGGTTTTCCGCCATGAATTACTTGAACAATTTTTGGGAATAATTGGTGTAGAAGATGAAAACATTTATGAAGATGTAGAAGGAATTGAACACCACTTAAGTTGGAATTCCATTGACCGCATTGGTGATGTCGTGCAATATTTTAAAGCGGATAAAGACAGGATTGCCAAACTGCGTGAAAACCATATTGAAACAAATTGATCATACATTCGAATCCATCCCATTTTCGGGTGGGTTTTTTGTTTGCCAATATAGCCGAGTATAAATTTGATGTTCTATTTTTCAATGTTCTGCTTAAAGATGTATAAAGTGAAACTTCATTTCCGTGGGGGTTTTCTGCTTGTTAAAAAACGGAATAAACCCTTGAGAAGGAGCGAATCGATGAAAATTGATGGCGTGTTCTCTGGTGGTGGTGTGAAGGCGTATGCGTTTTTAGGCGCGTTAAAAAGCGTGGAGGAATATGGGCACAAATTTGTCCGGGTAGCAGGCACGTCAGCTGGAGCCATTGTCGCGGCATTTATCGCAGCAGACTATCGATGGAAGGAACTGGAGCAGTTACTAGCAGAACTTGATTTGAAGAAACTGCTTGATAAGCCTGCATTCAGCAAATATATTCCATTTAGCGAGTGGTTGTTTTTTTATTTTCAAATGGGGCTTTATAAAGGGGACAAATTGGAGAACTGGTTGTATGAATGTCTGGCCAAACAAAACATTTACACCTTTAGCGATGTAAAGGAAGGGCATTTAAAAGTTGTTGCGAGTGATTTGTCACTTGGCAAGATGGTTGTTATCCCGGATGATCTTGAACGAATTTACGGCATCAATCCGAACTATTTTTCGGTAGCTAAAGCAGTAAGGATGAGTGCCGGCTTTCCGTATTTTTTTATGCCAAAGAAAATCCCCGGAAAAACAAAACATAAAAGTGTGATGGTAGATGGAGGGTTGCTGAGTAATTTTCCGTTGTGGATTTTTGATAATGGCGATACCACGCCAAAACGTCCGGTACTAGGGATGAAATTGAGTGCAAATATGCAGGATTATGAGCCGCGGGAAATCAAAAATTCATTTGATATGCTGTCTGCTCTTTTTTCAACGATGAAACAGGCACACGATGCAAGGTATATTTCCAAGTCACAAAAAAACAACATTATTTTTATTCCTGTTGAAGATGTGGAAACCGTCAATTTTTCTATTCCGGAAGAAACGAAAACACGTTTAATGCTATCGGGCAGAACGAGTGCCAATCAATTTCTGTCTAACTGGCCCCAATAAAGTGAAACTTCATTCAGTTGGGGTTTTCGATGAAATCAGACGTTCTAGTGCAGGTGTCTGAGTTGCCACGCCTTTGTAAGAGTTGATCTCAGCTTATCTTTTTTTGATTCATCTTAAAATCTTGCAATAGGAGTCTTGCTGTCCATTAAGAGCGGTATAAAATTAAAAAACCCGAGCATCTATTAAAAAGAAGCTCGGTTTTTTCGTTTTTGCTTATTCCCGTCAATAACCCGCAGATGAGATGCCCGTTTTGCAGCCTTTTTCTTCATATGCACAGGCTGTGATGCTTTCTGCTGGGGCTTTGTATTTGACTTATATTTCGCTTTCGATTGTTTAACCGCTTGTTTGTATTTTTTCATATCGTTGGAAGGGGCCCTTTTTCTGAGAAAAACGAAATAGATTACCGCGAATACCGCTATACCGAACCCAAGCATGGTAAAAATACGGCTAAAAAAGTGTGCTGTATTGGTAAATAACTGGGAAAACAGACCAATAGCAGCGAGACCAATGATCACATAAACGAACACGGAAAACTTATTGCGAATCATAACTAGTGACCTCCTTTCTGATCATCGGGATATAACATAAATATCCACTACTACTTGTATACCACTAGAAGCTGGTTTTATATCATCTTTTTTAACTATTATCTTAAATTCTTTCCTGTTTCCATGAAAATATTCAATTATATACAGTTTTTCGTTGATTGATTACAAACAACTTGGAAGACATTCCCTCATTTCATTTTACTAAAAATAATCATGTTTCACTAGTCCTTAAACGAAAACTTACCAGACTTATTTTTCGACAATTGGTGATAATAAGGTGTGGAGGTGTTATAATGGCAGACACAAAACAAAAAGCTGATGGGTCAAAGCATGTGAAACCTACAAACATTTTATCGAGGTCGCTATTTACCGGTTTTATTGGCGGACTAATTTGGAGTATATGTGGTGTGATATTTTATTATTTTAATTTCTCCGAGGTCGCCCCACGAACTTTTGAACTCAGATCCTGGTTGCGAACGGAGTGGACGGACAGCTGGCTTGGTGACGTTATTTCTATTTTTGGTGCTGGGGTGTTGTCTGTGGTAACGGCATTCATTTATTATGGTGTGTTCAAAAAAATCAAATCATGGTGGTTTGGAGCAATCTTTGGAGTTGTTCTTTGGGTGATTATTTTTTATGTGTTACATCCGATTTTTGGAAATGTACCATCCCTTGGCCAGATGAGTAATCATACGATTGTTTCAACTATCTGTTTGTTTGTTCTTTATGGTACCTTTATTGGTTACTCCATCTCGTATGATTACTATGATACGATCGTTAAAGGGCAAGCCGAAACCAAATAAAACGTTATTCAAACAAGTTTGTTTATGATAAACTATACAAGTGACAATTAGACAACAGGATATTTCCACAGGCAATTCTTCGTTTCCCCTTGATTGCTTATTATGGATAGTTGCAAGTGAATCTTATCTATAAATGAACGAAAGAAAAGGCTTTCGCTAATGTAAGTGTTAGCTTGTTGGAAACGAAAAACAGAAAGGAATGGGAACATGGAGAAATTAACGAAGCTACGCGAGGAATTGACAGAAAACAAATTGGATGCGCTTCTGATTACAAGTCCGATCAATCGACGGTATGTTACTGGATTTACCGGTACTGCGGGTTCGGCAATTGTGACGGAAGATGCAGCCATTTTCGTTACGGATTTTCGCTACATAGAACAAGCGACTGAGCAAGCGAAGGATTTTGAAATTGTCCAGCACCAGCAATCCATGATCGAAACACTGCATGAGCAATTGCAGAAACGGAATGTGAAACATGTTGGGTTTGAAAAGAATCATGTGGCATTTTCTGAATATGAACAATATCAAAAAACATTTGCGGCAGAGCTTGTTCCTGTCAGTGGATTAGTAGAAGATTTACGGCTAATCAAGACAGAAAGCGAACTTGCAATCATGAAGCAAGCGGCCAAAATAGTTGACGATGCGTTTGATCACATTCAAAATTATTTAAAACCTGGTGTCAAGGAAATTGATATTGCAAATGAACTGGAATTTTTCATGCGTCGGCAAGGAGCAACATCATCCAGTTTTGACACAATTGTTGCCTCGGGGTATCGTGGTGCACTGCCACATGGTGTCGCATCAACCAAAGAAATCCAACACGGAGAACTTGTAACCATGGATTACGGCGCGCTTTATCAGGGGTATTGTTCTGATACAACACGAACAGTTGCCATTGGTGAAATAAGTGACGAATTAAGAAAAATTTATGATACTGTCTTAATGGCTCAACTAAAAGGTGTAGAAGGTGTCAAACCGGGAATCACGGGTATAGAAGGAGATGCGATTGTCCGCGATTATATAACAGAACAAGGCTATGGGGATTACTTCGGCCATTCTACCGGTCATGGATTAGGCATGGAAGTACATGAAAGTCCGGCTTTATCCCATCGTTCACAAACCGTGTTGAAGCCTGGCATGGTTGTTACTGTTGAACCAGGTATTTATGTACCAAATGTTGGTGGCTGCCGGATTGAAGATGACCTGGTTGTCACCGAATCGGGTAATGAGCGGTTAACGCACGCGAATAAAGATCTCATTCAATTATAAGCATAACTTAGGGAGGTAATTTTCGATTGATTTCAGTAAACGATTTTAAAACGGGATTAACGATTGAAGTGGATAACGACATTTGGCAAGTGCTTGAATTTCAACACGTAAAGCCGGGAAAAGGAGCTGCATTTGTTCGCTCCAAGTTACGTAATTTGCGTAATGGCAACATCCAGGAGAAAACCTTCCGTGGCGGGGAAAAGGTAAACCGGGCACATATTGAAAATAGGAAAATGCAGTATTTGTATGCCTCTGGTGATACTCATGCATTTATGGATACCAATACGTATGAACAGATTGAATTGCAAACCAGTCAAATTGAAGAGCAGTTGAAATTTATGAAAGAAAATATGGAAGTTTCCGTGATTACGTATGAAGGAGAAATCCTTGGTGTAGAGCTACCAAATAATGTGGAGTTAACAGTTACGGAGACTGAACCAGGTATTAAAGGGGATACCGCAAGCGGTGGCTCCAAACCAGCAACAGTGGAAACCGGGCTCATTGTACAAGTTCCATTTTTCGTTAATACTGGAGATGTGCTTGTAATTAATACATCCGATGGGAAATACGTATCCCGAGCTTAATACGCTTTGCATGAGAGAGGCCTATTGGGTCTCTCTTTTTTGAAAATGAAAAGTATAACATGAGGTCTGCCGCAGTGTGTGTCACTGTGGTATTTTTTATGTTGAAAAGCGCAACAGTCGGTGGGCACTCGTGCAATTGGATTAAAAAGGATAAGCTGTTTTTACAGAATTCTGGACTTATCAGGTAATTTTGTTAACTAATGAGATTTATAATTCGTAGTTGATGAAAATTCGACGTCGTGAATATTAATTAATAACACTCGTTCTATTGGAAGAGGGATACTAATGCCTCCGTCCGGGTGAGGGGAGGGCGGAGTATTCTGACGGAGCGAATGTAAGCACCAATCTTCCATTAGAACGGGAGAAAGTACCCTCAATGAAATTATCACTGTGTCGCAGCATTCCTGTAGAACGTTAAATTTGGGGTTTGAAAATATTAGGGCCCCTCGATAAGATTATGGTAGACCA
>NZ_JBCLVH010000036.1:0-23418 GCF_039548255.1 Lentibacillus songyuanensis | reverse complement strand
CATTTAATTTATGTAGGGCCCGGAGGGCACTACATAAATTAAATGCCAATCCTTACATTATTAGTTTGCCATAAACAATATTAATTTAGACTTAGAAAATGGTTGAAAACAAGTAAGTATGTGAAATGATGTACTTAAAGTAACAGATGCTTTAGTGGAATAAGAAAATTTAATATTACGATAAAAAACGCTCAGAAGTGAGCGTTTTCGTTTACTGTTAAATTGGGTTAGAAGTGTGTGTTAATTATTGAGTTATTTATGATGTTATTAGCATTTTCCTTATAAACAAGGAAATCCCGTTAGAGAGTCATAAGTGGTTATTGACAATTCATTCAGAATAGATATATTATTTAAGTAAGCACGCCTTTTTAAGGTTTTTCAGGAATGATAGCGTTTTCAAAAAGGGTGATAGAATTAGGGGAATACGGAGAAGGAGGAGAGACAGTTTGAATGCAGATGTAGGAGGAATACACAACATCGTTAAAAATAGTAACATTGTCTATCCGGACAAGGCAAGGCAGGAGTCAACCGAAATGGCAAGCAGTGAGGCTTTTCAGACCTTACTGAAAAGGTCGCAGGAAGATCCTGCTGCATTTTGGAATGAGGTTGCCGAAGAGCTGCATTGGTTTCAACCGTGGGAGAAAACCATCAGTGGGAGTTTGCCAGACTTTGAATTTTTCCAAGGGGGCATCAGTAATCCCTGCTATAATCTATTAGATCGACATATCGCAAATGGAGCGGGTAATCGAACGGCACTAATTTGGGAAGGGGAAGATGGGAAAACGAGTTTTTATACCTATCAAATGCTACTTGCCCAAGTGAATCGTTTTTCCAATGTTTTGCAGTCTATGGGGGTGGAAAAGGGAGACCCGGTCGCTATTTATCTTCCCAATCTAGCGGAAGCGTTTATTGCCATTCTTGCTTGTTTTCGAGTTGGGGCTGTATACAGCACGGTCTTCTCCGGCTTTTCTGAACAGTCATTGAAGGATCGACTGGTCAACTATGAGCCGAAAGTGGTGGTGACTGCTGATGCAAGCTTGCGGCGTGGAAACGTCATCCCGCTAAAGGAAAAAGTAGATCGTGTGATTGATGACATTTCCAGTGTTGAAGCGGTTATTGTCGTTGACCGTTTAGGGACAAAACCATCGATGGAGACTGGAAGAGATTTCTGGTGGCATGTGGAACAACAAAAGGCCGCGATTCATTTTGAGCCTGTCCCGGTTGAGGCAAATGAGCCTGGTATTGTTTTCTATACAAGTGGTACAACGGGTAAACCTAAAGGGGTCGTCCATGCGAGTATGGCCTTTGTCGTACAAAACTATATTTATGCCAAATATCATATGGACCATCGGCCGGATGACGTTTTCTGGTGTACAGCCGACGTTGGTTGGTTAACGATGCATATCTGGGGCGTTGCTGGTTCGTTGGCGAATGGGGTCACAACCGTTGTTTACGAAGGTGCTCCTAATTATCCAGAGCAGGACCGCTTTTATCAAATTATTGATAAATATCGAGTCAACAAGTTGTTTACGGCACCAACGGCTTTACGAATGCTTCGCAGCCTCGGAGAAAAGGCACTTCAGCCGTATGATCTAACTTGTCTCGAGGTAGTTTCGCTGGTTGGCGAACCATTTGATCCGGAAACCTGGCATTGGACAAAGGATGTACTTGGTGGTGGAAACATTTGTGTCAATAATACATGGGGACAAACGGAAACGGCGGGATGTCCGCTGGCAGGAGCAGCCTGGCTGACACCAATGAAACCAGGAGCTGCTGGTGTTCAATTTTTAGGTGCAGATGTTGGCATTGTCGATGATGATGGTTATCCTGTTCCAAAAGGCACATTAGGAAACTTGGTCATTCGTAAGCCGTTCCCGATGCTATGCCGTACATTATGGAAAGAACCTGAACGATACTACGAAAAATATTTTAGCCAGGTGGAAGGCTGTTATTATGCAAGTGACATTGCGTTAGAGGATGAAGATGGATATTTTTGGGTTGTCGGCCGTTCCGATGATGCCTTTAACGTCTCAGGCCATCGTTTAAGTACAATGGAGATCGAGAATGCTGTCCTGGAATGTGAGGGGGTCTCTGAAGTAGCAGTCGTTGGCTCTCCGGATAAAATTAAGGGAGAGGTTCCTGTCGTTTTTGCAACCGTAGCGGATGGATTTGCTGCAGATGATGTTCTGAAAAAACAAATTGAACAAAGTATCATCAAGGGGGTTGGTCAATTAGCCCGCCCGCAAAGCATTCTGTTTGTGGAGTCCATGCCAAAAACGGTAAGTGGGAAGATTATGCGCCGTCTTTTAAAAGAAGTGCAAACTAAAGGGAGTGTCGCAGGTGATGTGACCGGACTGGAAGACCCCACGGCCATTACCCATGTTAAAGAGGTTGTTCTGGAAAACATGGATCCCAAACGATAACTTTTTTATCCCGCCTTAACGGGCAGTAAGACTCCCACTTCAAGATTTTGAGGGGCAACTAAAAAAGATAAGTGGGGGTCAACTGCATGACAAAGGTCCGATTCTGTTCTCAGCCTGCACGATGAAGGTCACAAAGGCGCTGCAAACTCAGACGTTCGAGTTCTTAGCTTTGTTCCCTTATTCAGTGGGGGAGAAAGGGCAGGCTAAAACCAAACCGTCACGTCCTTATGCCTTCGCCTGCACTAGCGCGTCTGAGTGCGTCGGAAACCCCCACGGAATGAAGTTTCACGTTATGTAAGTGTATGTGTACGAAATTAGCAAGGGATATGGAATAATAGGATAAGCCGGAGCAAATGGCTGGTCCGGCTTATCCTATTATAATTTTGTTGCTACCGTTTCAAGGAAAAGAGGGCAAAAAATAGAGAAATCTGACCTTATAGAAGCCAAAAAGCCATTCCCCAATTAAATGAGACAGTAAAAGAACTTAGCTTGAAGGTTCTTTCACTTTTTCTCTATTTTTACTGGAGTTCAATAATACAACCCCACCTATAATGAAGAGAATCCCCAAAGTCTTGAAGGTACTAAAAACTTCTCCCCACACAATTTCACCTATTATAGCAGTTACTGCTGTTCCAACTCCTGCCCAAATCGCATAAGCCAAACTCAATGGAATGGTACGAAGACACAATGACAAGCAATAAAACGAAAGTACATAACCAAAAACGACGCCAACAGACGGGAGTAAAATGGTAAATCCTTCTGACATTTTAAGCATTGCAGTAGCAAAAACCTCTCCAATAACAGCAATGGTTAGATAAAGATAACCCCTCATACTACTTCCTCTTTCCGTAGACTTAGTGTATTCTACTGATATTTAATAAAACAACTCCACCAATAATTAAAACGATGCCAAGCCCTTTTTTGAAATGAAACGTTTCTTTGTATATGGTAACCCCAACTGATGCCGTTAATGCTGTTCCAACGCCTGCCCAAATTGCATAAACCATTCCAAGTGGCAGTGTTTTTAAGGATAAAGATAAACTATAGAATGCCAAAGCATATCCAACTATTACTCCAAGAGAAGGTAAGAGTTTTTTGAATCCGTTGGTGGCCTTAAGCATTGAACTTCCAAAGACCTCGCTTACAATGGATAATGCTAGTAATATATAAGCATTCATAGTGATCCCTCACTTTTGTCATTTTCGATTACTGCTGAATTCCTTCCTTTCACTTCCTTTGTCAAAGGAGCTATATGTAATGATTGCGATTTATCAAAAATATAATAAAATAGTAATAAGGCATTTTCTACATAATTTTTATTAGGTCATCTGACTTAAATATATTATAATACATATGACTTAAAAAATCAAAGGAGTTATCAAATGCCTAAAAAAATAGATCATGGCGAAAGAAGAAATCAAATTGTAGAAGCAATGTTTCGTATCATTCATCATTCGGGGTTCGAAAAAGCGACATTACGTGGAATTGCTAAAGAGGCAGGATTATCTTTAGGTTCTGTTCAATACTTTTTCCCAAAACAAAAAGACATATATATGTTTGCGATGGATGTAATCTATCAAAGATTTGCGCATCGAATGCAAAAGGTCATACAAGTAGATCAAGAAGGATTTGAAAACGCAGTTCGTCTGATTAAGCAGATCGTTCAAGCTAATACAGAGGAAGAAAGAATGGAAAATGACATATGGATGAAATTTTCCATCATGGCAACGATGAATCCGGAATACCACGTAACAAAGGATCGTTTTCGAGAAGTAAATTTTAATTTTGCCAAGGACATTTTAAAAATGCTTGATAGTAAAGGTTATATGAGTAATCTCATTAACATAGAGGAAAGTGCAAATTCGTTAACCATTTTCATTCATGGCTTGGTATTTGAATCCGTTATTTTTGCTAACCTTTACAACAATCAAGTAATCGAAAACGAAATCAGAGCATATTTACGAAAAATTTGTAACTAAAAATGCATTCCAGATGATATGCATGATATTTCATGCACAGAAATTTGTAAAGGCTTGATGTATTGTTTAACCTTCAGAAACCCGTAAAGATACCAAATAACTTCACAAAGAGGTGTCTTATGAAAAGAATATTCTTTCATATATTTGCTGTTATATTAATAAGTTTTTCGCTTGCAGGATGTGGTACGCCTAATATGGAAGGTATTATTCTGGAAGTAAATAAACGCGGAATAAAACTTGCGACAGAGCTTTCTCCAGAAGAATACGAGGAAATGAAAAATGAGTCGGTGTCAAAAATACAAAATGAAGATATCTATGGGGATACATACCGTGGCTTGATTGACCTAACGTATGACAATACAGACGGATTTAGGAAAGGTGATGAGGTTGAGGTTTGGATTGATGGAGACATAATGGAATCCTATCCTTCTAAAGCGAAGGCGAAAAAAGTTTCATTGAAAGAATAAAATATAGGAAACCCCATCTTCAAGCATTCCAATAGGATGGTAAGATGGGGGCATTCAAACGAGCATATCAACTTCAAAACCTGCTAAACAAACCAAGCAGAACAAGGATAACCAGGATAATCCAAAATATATTCTTTCCTACTCCACTAGGCATTCGTCGCCGCTGGTTCCAGCGGTTCGGGTTAAATTGCGTTCTGCCTGGGCGACTTCTTGGTTGCGGAACCGAAAATGGAACAGCACGATTTAACACAAGTCTGGCAACTGCAAATCCACCAATGAAGCCAAAAATATGGGCATAGATGTTGATATTGGGCTGCAGGAACGTCATAATCAAACCAATAACAAAGATAACCATAACAACCTGTGCATTGGTGCGGTCAATTAAATCCTTGCGAAGGACAACCATATAGACGTAGATACCAAATAAGCCAAATATCGCACCAGATGCGCCGACATACGAATAAAAAGCTCCTGGATTGATGAGGTATGTGGCCAGATTGCCGATAATCCCAGCAGCAAAATAAGCAAACATAAATTTTCCTTTTCCCAGCATCTGCTCTAATGCAGGTCCGAATAATACGAGCGCAAATGAATTGAAAACAGTATGCGCGAATCCGCTGTGAAGGAAAATAGATGTGAACAACCGCCAATATTCTCCGTTCTGGATAAATAAATTATTACCCGCTCCCCATTGGAAGAGCCGGATGCCAAATGGTAGATGCAGCAGATCGATGATAACCCAAAGCACGAGATGAATAATGATCAGGGTGGAAACAACAGGATAAAATTGCATAAAATCTTTTAGACTTTTTTCCGTTCGAATGAACATTGCTAATCTCCTCAAGGAAAATTTTTAAAATCGTTTATGATCGGGTAATATTATTGTAGGCATTATAATTACATAGTATGACCACTTTTAGAATACTAAAGTCAGTTGATTAGATGCAATAAAAATCTACTAAGAATAAAAAAAGAGCCGGTGGACTTCTTATATGGCCAATAGTCAGTAAGGAAAGGGATGGAAAGTTTGATCAAGGGAATCGGATTAGATGTTATTGAGTTATCACGGATCCGGCAAAATATTGAACAGAATACAGGGTTAGTCAAACGGGTATTAACGGATAAAGAGCAGGAAAAGTTCGCTTCCTTTCACAGTACCTTACGCCAAACAGAATTTCTTGCGGGGCGTTTTGCAGCAAAGGAAGCATTTGCCAAGGCAACTGGAGAAGGGATTGGCAAACTCCGCTTTCGTGATATCGAGGTGCTGTCCAGTTCTTCCGGGGCACCCAAACTAACGGTTAATGGGTATGATAACGTAAAAATCTTTTTATCAATCACGCATACAAGAGAATATGCCGCCGCACAAGTAGTGATAGAAGATAAATTAGCATAATCAACCAGGTTGTCTCATATATTTTAGTGCGGGTAGGAGGGAACGAAAGTGTATATTGTCACCGCAAAAGAAATGTACGAAATGGATCGGTTCACGATGCAAGAGATTGGGCTGGATGAGCGATTATTGATGGAAAATGCCGGACGAGCTGTTGCTTGCAAGGTGATGGAAAAGATTCAGAAACACGATCGAATGGTTGTGTTAGTTGGTGCAGGCAATAATGGCGGGGATGGGTTTGTTATTGCTCGAACCCTTCTTAACCAAAGCTATGACGTCACCGTGATTCAAATCGTGCCAGATGAAAAAATAACCGGAGAAGCATTCTATCATAAACAATTATTCGTAAATACTGGCGGATATATTTTGGTGGAAGATGATAAGAAGGAAATGGTCAGCAGGATTCGTCCATTCGATGTCATTATTGATGCCATGATCGGAATTGGGGTACACGATCAATTAAGAGAGCCTGTTCGGACCATCGTTGCGGCAATGAATGAAAGCAAAGCCTGCGTAATATCCGTAGACATTCCCACTGGACTGCCGGCGGATGAAGGAATAACAAACTTTACGGCCGTTCAAGCAGACTATACCGTTGTCATTGAAGCGGGGAAAATGAGTCTGTTTCTCCAGCATACTGCACCTTACTATGGGAAGTGGGATGTTGTGTCGATCGGGATACCAGTAAATAAGCTGGCTGACAAATGGAAAAGGAACACATGGGAGCCATCCTGCTTTCAACAGACGATGCCAATACGAGATCCATATGCGCATAAAGGCAGTCATGGAAAGGGGCTTGCGATTGGCGGTTCAAAGCTGATGCCGGGTTCCATAGCAATGACGGCTAAGGCTGCGTTACGAGCGGGGGCTGGGTTGCTTACGATTGGCACAACCGAAGATACCATCGCATCCATTGCTCCAACGTGTGTAGAAGCTACGTATTTAATAACAAACAACGCTTCCATTTCGATGGACAGGTATGATGCAGTAGCCATTGGTATGGGACTGGGACGTGACCATGCTGCGGAAACGTTGGTCAAGCAAGCTCTGCAAGCAGATGTCCCGATAATCATCGATGCGGATGGATTATTTCATACCAAGGCAAATCAGTCACTATTATCCGAACGGGTGCAGCCAACGATTGTGACACCGCATCCTGGGGAAATGGCCATGCTGTTAGAGATATCGATTGCTGAACTGTTGGCGAAGCCTTTTTATTACGCTCAAGAATTTGCATCGCGTCACCAAATTTATGTCGTGTTGAAGGGGAAGCATACCATTATAACCGCGCCAAGTGGGCAGCAAGCAGTGAATCAAACCGGGAATCAAGGCCTCGCAAAGGGGGGGAGCGGTGATGTGCTCTCAGGGATAATACTGGCCATGCTGATGCAGCACGAAAATACCTTTCAAGCGCTATGCAACGCCTGTTTTATTCATGGTGCAGCCGCCGATATTCAGGTACAGGAAAGCCATTCCCATTATGATTTAGTGGCAATAGACGTCATCGCGGGAATTCCAGCTGTATATCGTACATTTCTTTAAATGCGTGACACGTTCTCTTTGTCCTGTTGAAAACTTGGAGCGTAATCGTTTTGCGTTCTTGTTCTGAAACAAGACAAGGGAGATATGTTCATGAAAAAGATTGCTAGTATTTGGTTAATCGTTGTCTTTGGCCTGATTATGTTGTTAGTGGCATGTGGGGAAAAGTCACAGGAAGATGTATTGAAAAAGTTGGAAGATAAAGTTTCCTCCATGGATGGGTACAAGGCAAAAGCGGAAATGAAAATGAATACAGGAGAAGATAACCAAACGTATCAAATTGATGTTTGGCATAAGCAAAAAGAATACTATCGCGTGGCGTTGACGAATGATCAGGATAAAAAAGGAAGCCAGGTCATTTTGAAGAATAAGGACGGGGTGTTTGTCCTAACGCCAGAATTAAACAAAAGCTTTAAATTTCAAACCGACTGGCCGGATAACAGCAGCCAGCCATACCTTTTTCAATCGCTTGTGAAGGATATTAAAGAGGATAAAGATGCAGAATTTAAGGTAAGTGATAACACGTATATGTTCCAAACAAAAACCAATTATCAAAGCAACAATAACTTACCGTATCAACAAATATATTTTGATAAAAAAACATATGCACCAAAGCTTGTAAAGGTATTGGATAAGGATAAGAATGCTTTAGTAGAAGTAACGTTTTCTGGATTCGATATGAAACCAAGCTTTAAAGATGGGGATTTTGCCATGGATGACAACATGTCGTCCGGCGATACAAAAGATCCTGCCTCAGCAGAAGAAGGAACTGAATCCAAAGCAGATGAGCAGGCAAGTGCAGAGGCAGATGATCAAGCAGATACGGATGAATCAGCCGATGAGGGAGCTAATTCCGAATCACTGACGGTAACACTGCCATTAAATATGGCAGGAGCAGAGCTTTCGGAACAGAAAGAAGTGGATACGGATAACGGGAAACGGGTGATCATGACCTATGCTGGTGAAAAGAATTTCACATTAATTGAGGAACAGTCAAAAGTCCAGCAAACACTATCCTCTCCACAAGAAGTAAAAGGCGATATTGTTAATCTTGGACATTCCATTGGCGCCCTGTCTGATAATTCCATTCAATGGAATCAAAACGGGGTAAACTATTATTTGGCAAGCGAAGATTTAACTAAAGAAGAACTAATTGAAGTAGCAAAATCTGTCCAAGGCAAAGCAGTGAAGTAGAATGAATCCATGTAAGCAGACTCTATTGGAGAGGGGGTCTGCTTTTCGTTTTTGTAAGGGGACCTGCAGTAAATGTATGTAACATTATTGCTACCTGGTTGAAGAAAACGTCAATTCGGTTGAAGTCCGCACACTTAGGTCGAAGAAGACGTCAATTCGGTTGAAGTCCGCACACTTAGGTCGAAGCAAGCGCCAATTCGGTTGAAGTCCGCACACTTAGGTCGAAGCAAGCGCCAATTCGGTTGAAGTCCGCACTCTTAAGTCGAAGCAAGCGCCAATTCGGTTGAAGTCCGCACCCAAAGGTCGATGATAACGTCAATTCAGTTGATCCGCGTTCGCATTCCAAGGCCAATGACACCGCAAATCTGGCTGACGTTTGCATTCAAGGTATGGACTGGGTGCATTTATTTCTTCTCTTGCAACAAAACAAAGGAGGGGGATGTATTTGCCGAATCTTGACAGTGGCAACAGAAAGCGGAATAATGATAGATAAAAAGGACATGAGGACGGATCTTTACGTTTCCATAAGAGGATTTTGCGTTTTTCGTTTTGCCTATTTATTTTCCAGTAATCTTGGGCGTGGCGAATAATGGGACAAGATGGTCTGCCCTTCTGTCTCAGTTGATGGGTTTTTGTTTAAAGGTGGTGCTGTTGATGGAGTCTTTTCGGGGGACATGGGCTAAGGTGAATTTGGATGCCATTGGTCATAATGTGCTGCAAATGAGAAAAAAGTTACCGGAAGCAACGAAAATATTTGCCGTTGTGAAGGCGGATGGCTATGGACATGGTGCCATCGAGGTTGCCAAACGGGCATTAAAGTCGGGGGCGGATGCCTTAGCCGTTGCCCTTTTAGAAGAAGCGTTAGAACTAAGGGAAGCGGGAATCACCGAACCGATATTAGTATTTGGCTGGGTTGCTCCGGAAGATACGCCGATTGCTGCCGATCATCAGCTTACGTTAACGTTTTTTCAAAAAGAATGGATCGAGCAAGTGAAAGCATATGCTTTTTCCCAACCATTAAAATTACAAATGAAATGGGACACTGGTATGGGGAGGATCGGAATCCGAACCGAAGCAGAACTGCAGGAACTAATGGAGGAAATGAATGATGCAACGAATATTCGGTTGACAGGTGTGTACACCCATTTTGCTACGGCTGATGAGAAGGATCTAACCTATTTTGCCAAGCAGCAGGCAGGGTTTCAAGCTTTATGGCAGACGTTTCGCAAAGCTTGGTCAACCCCGGTTGCTGTTCACGTTGGAAACAGTGCTGCCTCGATTCGTTTTCCCGATGAGATGTATCATTTTGTCCGGTTTGGAATAGCGATGTATGGATTATATCCGTCAGAGGTGGTGAAACAGGAGGATCAAATCGAATTACAGCAGGCTTTTTCCTTACATAGTAAGCTTATTCATGTCAAAAAGATAGATGCAGGCGAATCGATCAGTTATGGTGCCACATACACGGCCAAGGGGGCGGAATGGATCGGAACCATACCAATCGGGTACGCAGATGGCTGGATACGCAAACTGCAGGGATTCAATGTATTAGTAGATGGAAAGCGAATGCCAATCGTCGGAAGGATTTGTATGGATCAAACCATGATCCGGCTAGATAAGGCTTATCCGATAGGAACTCAGGTCACTTTAATTGGAAAACAGGGTACACAAGAAATTACAATGGACGAGGTAGCCGCTTATTTGGACACGATTAACTATGAGATTCCCTGTATCATCAGTAAACGGGTCCCAAGAATATATGTCGGAGGAGATAAGCTAGAATAATACTGCATGATTCTCAATCAGAAGTGATAAAACACAGCTTTCCCGATTTTTCACTAATAAAATGGTATATTTTTGTTATACTAAAATAAACTTAGTACTACAGTTGATAAGCAGATACACCCGATTAGTGGTCAAGGAGTCCACCGCGGTACCGCTTAATTGCATCTTATCAATAAAACTTTAAAAAGCTTCTGTCTTAAAAAGTTCTCAACATACCTTTGCAAAGCAGGGGATACAATGATATTATTAAAATGAATTTAATTTCGTTCGTTCAACAGTTGGCGGAGGTGGATAATCTTGTCAGAGAGCTTGCAAGAAGTTTTGGTACGGATACCAAAAAACCTGTTAAATGAGGTGGATGGATTAATGAAGTATGAGAATAGTGATTTAAGCGATTTTATTTGTGAAGCTACCCGAAACTATTTAGAATCCAAAAAGGAAGAGCACATTCAACGTTTTCGTGATTCCATGATAAAAGGATATACGGAAATGGCCAGAATTAATCTAACAATTGCATCGGAAGCCTTTCAAGCAGAAGAGGAAGCAGAAAAGAACACCGTAGAGCGCTCTGTGATCGGGGTGTAACATTTTGATCGTTCAAAGAGGCGAGGTTTATTTCGCCGACTTATCTCCTGTTGTTGGATCAGAACAGGGGGGCATCCGCCCAGTATTGATCTTACAGAATGATATTGGAAACAGGTTTAGTCCAACCGTTATCATTGCAGCAATTACGGCACAAATCCAGAAGGCAAAGCTTCCGACTCACGTAGAAATAAATGCGAAGCGATATGGATTTGATCGTAATTCTGTTATCCTGCTTGAACAAATTAGAACGCTAGATAAGCAGCGGTTAACCGACAAGATAACTAAATTGGATAAAGAAATGATGGAAAAAATCAATCATGCATTGGAAATAAGCTTAGGCTTAAAAGAGATGTATAGCTCATAAGAAAGCCCTTGTTACTAAATCTAACAAGGGCTTTCTTATGGTTTTGGTGATTTATATGCTATAATAGCTACGGATAATTTTTGTCGGAAGCTGACAAGTCATGAAAGATTTGTGCGAATAACAGAAATATGCAACAATTAATTTAATATTATTCAGTTGAATGAGGCAGGGGGAATGGGAAGTGGACGATAAATTTAAAAAGATTGCTTTGGAAAATAGTGATACCATCGTCCAAAAGTGGATGGTAGAGGTGGAATCATCCAAGGATGGCAATTATACTGCAACGATTTCGGATGAATTGTTTGAAAGTACGAATCGGGAATTTGTTAATGTGATTTTTACCAGCGTTAAAAATCAAGGATCATCCGAAACACTTGAAGCGTTCTCGGAAAAATTGGTCAATCTGGGTTGGCCATTAAGTTATATTACAGACGGACTGCAAATATTTCGACGTGTAACGATCGATTATATACTTAGTCAATCTGATAAGGTGGATTCGGCGTTTATTTCGAACGTGTTGCAAAGTGTCGATGCCTGGGTTGAACCAATTATTCGCCAACTGGTTAATGAGTATTCTGGAAGCTGGGAGCATATTGTCTCCTTACAGCGTGTAGCCTTGCAGGAATTGTCTGCACCACTAATACCAGTTATGGATAACATTACTATTATGCCTTTGATTGGTACCATTGATACCGAGCGGGCAAAGCTAATCATGGAAAATTTGCTTGAGGGTGTTATTAAGCATAACTCTGAGGTTGTGTTAATGGATATTACTGGCGTCCCGGTTGTAGATACAATGGTTGCTCATCATATTATTCAGGCTGCAGAAGCCGTTCGACTAGTAGGATCCACTTGTATTTTAGTAGGAATACGTCCGGAAATTGCACAGACGATCGTAAATCTGGGTATTGATTTAGGGAAATTCCCAACCAAAAGTTCGTTGAAAAAAGGATTTCAGAAGGCACTGGAAATAACCAACCGAAAAATTGAAGACTTGAATACCAAAGAAGAAGATATGGAGAAAATGCTGAATTCCTTGGAGAGGGAGTGATTTTTTGCGAATACCAATCCTAAAGCTGCATAATTACTTGTTAATTTCGATTCAGACGGAGATTGATGATAATACCGCTATTCAATTCCAGGAAGATTTGCTAAATAAGATCCATAAGAGTGGTGCAATCGGTGTAGTTATTGATTTAACATCTGTAGAAATCATTGATTCCTTTATTGCCAAAGTACTGGGTGATGTGGTGACTATGTCAGATCTGATGGGGGCGAAAGTAGTTTTAACAGGGATTCAACCGGCTGTCGCAATCACATTAATCGACCTTGGAATTCATATGAACGGTGTCTCAACTGCATTAAATTTAGAACAAGGGTTGAGTAAATTACATCAGGAATTGGGGGATTAGTTATGGCTCTCCAATCCTGTGTAAATATCAAAAAAGAATGGGATATCGTCGGGGCTCGTCAGGTTGGCCGTGATATCGCTAGAGAAACGGGCTTTGGAATGGTTGACCAGGCTCGAATTGCTACTGCGATATCTGAACTCGCGCGAAATATATATTTATATGCCGGCTCGGGGCAGATCTGTTTCGAAATCATTGAAAGCCTAAATAAAAAAGGAATCCGTATGGTAGCGATAGACGCAGGACCAGGGATTGACGATATAAGTCAAGTGATGGAGGATGGTTTCACAACTTCTGGCGGGCTTGGCGCCGGCTTACCAGGTGTAAAACGGCTGATGGATATATTCGATATCAAATCAGAAAAAGGCAAAGGAACAGAAATAAAAGCAACCAAATGGGTACGGTAGGAACAAAGGCTTAAAGCGCCCGTTTGCATACAGACGAAAACAGGATGACTTTTTAATAAAAGTCATCCTTATTACCAGAGTACATAACTATTAACTTTGGATGCAGGAGGATTCAAGTGATGGATGCAGTAAAATCAGATACAGAGAGCTACAAAAATCTCTTGAAACATTATATCGAAACACAAGATGAGCAATCATTATATGGAGCAGAACAAATTAGTAAAGCATTTATTAAAAATAAAATACTTCCCGAAGAAATTATTAACCTGCATATCCAGGCATTGACGGAATTGTACCCAAATTTGTCAGAAGAAATGCGGGCCTCCATGGATTTCCTTTTGGAGGCGATGATCTCCTATGGACTTGCCCACCAGGAATTTCAGACACTGCGGGAAAAACAGCTGGAATTAAAATCAGAAATTGGCGTAGCTGCTGGAATGCAGGAAACCCTATTAAAGACAAACAAACCAATAATCGAGGGATTGGATATTGGTGTTGTTAGTGTCCCCGCCCATCAAATGAATGGCGATTATCATCATTTTATCAAGGGAAAAGATGGCTCGCTGGGAATAGCCGTAGCTGATGTAGTTGGCAAAGGTGTACCAGCAGCATTGTGCATGTCGATGATTAAATATTCGATGGACAGCCTCCCAGAGGAAATGATGGAACCACAAGCAATATTGGAAAACCTAAATCGGGTTGTCGAACGTAATGTGGACCCGAGTATGTTTATTACCATGTTTTATGCACAATACCTTCCAAAAGACAGCACACTCCGATATTCTTCTGCTGGACATGAACCGGGCTTTATTTATCATAAAAAAGACGACCGTTTTGAGGAAATAGAAACAAAAGGTTTAGTCCTTGGTGTTTCACCCGATACAACGTATTACCGGTATGAACGTAAAATAGATGAAGGAGACATGGTTATCCTGCTAACAGATGGGGTCACCGAATGCAGGGATGGGGATCGCTTCATTGAAACAAAAGAGGTCTTGGATGTCATCAAAAACTATGCCCATCTTCCTGCACAAGATATGGTTGACGAAGTATATAAATACTTTGAACGTATGCAGCATTTCGAGCTTCGTGATGACTTCACCCTAATTATCTTGCAAAAAGATGTTTAAAACTAATTCGTAACGGGTAGGTATACTGTACTACGTATGGCGTAAATAATGAAAGGCTTGAAGGGGGAAAAAGAGATGGATTTGGAAATTAGCATCATCGAGGAAGGCGACAAATCAAAAGTTATTCTGGCAGGAGAAATCGATGCATATACAGCGCCACAGTTGAAAGAAAAGTTACTTCCTCTAACAAAGGTTGCGGGCCATACCGCAGAAGTTAATTTAGAACAGGTGAATTATATGGATAGCACAGGACTCGGTGTTTTTATCAGTGCACTGAAATCAACGAAAGAAAATGATAGCCAGTTGAAGTTGATTGATCTGCAGGATCGTGTGTTCCGTTTGTTTAAAATTACCGGGTTAATTGATATTATGGATATAAAGGCTGCGATTCGAGGTGGAAGTGAATAATGGAGACATTTGATTTTATTGAAATGAAGGTGCCGGCAAAACCGGAATACGTAGGTGTTATACGGCTAAGCATATCAGGACTTGCTAGCAGGATGGGGTTTTCCTATGAGGATATTGAAGATTTGAAGGTTGCCATATCGGAAGCCATTACAAATGCCGTAACCCATGCATATGATCAAGAGGAAGAGGGGGAAGTAACCATCGGCTTCGGGGTGTACGCGAATCGACTGGAAATCATGGTGGCCGATCATGGTGGAAGTTTTGATTTAGGGGCTATTAAGGACACTATTGGCCCATATGAACCCACAGAATCCATTGAAACGTTGCGTGAAGGCGGATTTGGCCTTTTTTTAATTGAGGCACTGATGGATAAGGTTGAAATCAATAATGACTCTGGTGTAATTGTATTAATGACCAAGTACCTTCAGGAAACCGAGGTGGGTTTTGATGACGACCAAATCTCAACCACACAATAAGGGGAGAGACGAGGTATACCAATGGATTGAACGTCTGCAGGACGAGCCGGCAGATGAAGCGATACAGGAGAAAATTGTATTAACCTACAATGATCTTGTGGAATCCATTGCCCGAAAGTACTCAAAAAATAGTGGTATACATGAGGATTTGGTACAGGTCGGTATGATTGGGCTGCTAGGAGCAGTTAAACGATATGATGCATCATTTGGTAAATCGTTCGAGTCATTTGCCATCCCAACTATTATTGGCGAAATTAAACGTTTCATTCGTGATAAGACCTGGAGTGTTCATGTCCCACGCCGTATCAAAGAACTAGGGCCGAAAATTAAGAAGGCAGTAGACGAGCTTACGACATCAAATCAAAAGTCGCCAACAGTCCCGCAAATAGCAGCGTATCTGGATGTAACCGAAGAAGATGTGCTGGAAACGATGGAAATGGGCAAAAGCTATAAAGCTCTTTCGGTGGACCGCAAAATTGAAGCCGATTCAGATGGCGGCACGGTTTCTATTTTGGACTTGGTCGGCAGCGATGATCAGGATTTTGAAAATGTAGACCAGCGCTTGCTCCTGGAAAAAATATTACCGGTTCTCTCGGAACGTGAGCAACAAATCTTAAAATATACCTATTTTGATAATCGAAGTCAAAAGGAAACCGGGGAATTGTTGGGTATTTCTCAAATGCATGTTTCCAGACTGCAACGACGGGCGTTGCGTAAACTCCGGGAAGCGATTCAGTCTGAAAGTGCGGAGGTATTTGATTGAGTACAGCAAAAAGCAAGGTGCAAGTGGCGGTCTATCAAAAGGCCAAGAAAGGTAATGTGTATTGCGGGGACAGCTATTATTATATGGAGACGGAAGATGAGTTTGTTTGTGCGATTGCAGACGGGTTAGGCAGTGGAGAATTTGCCAAGGAATCCTCGCAAATCGTGATCGACATTATAAAAAGTAATATTCATGCATCAGTCAAACAAATTGTCAAGCGTTGTAATGATCAATTGTTCCGGAAACGGGGTGTTGTACTGGGGATATTAAAAATCAACTTTTCCTCCGGCCAGTATTCCTTTTCATCGATTGGCAATATCGGTATTATAACCGTTTCCCGGGAAGGGAGAAAGAAGCGAAACATTCCTAATTCTGGTTATTTAGCAGGATATCCAAGACCATTTAAAGTGGTTTCCGATAAATTGGCACCGCAAATGAATTTTATTATGTTCTCTGATGGTGTAACGGATTCAGATTTGTCCCAGAAATTTATACTGAATCGGAATGTGACGGCTATCACCAATGCGTATTCTGCTATGCATGGAGAGTCACAAAACGATGATACGACATTAATAGCAATTGGATATAATGGATAGATAGGATGGCTGTCACTTGGCAGCCATCTTTTAGTTGATCATTATATTTTTATTACAGCATCGTGCGGGATTGGGAAAAAGACATAAGTTTTGGTAAAATAAGTGATGTATGCAAAGAGGAGGAAGAGTCGTGGCAGTTGACGTAAATCAGGATTTAACCAGCTGGGTGGCAAAAGAGGCCCAAGTAAAAACAAGCACAATTGAAAAAGTAATTGCAATGCTCGATGAAGGAAATACAGTACCGTTTATCGCACGGTATCGTAAAGAGGCGACTGGCGGGCTTGATGAAGTTCAAATAAAATTGATTCAGGACAAATGGCAATATGCAGTACATTTAGCAGAACGAAAACAAGAAGTGATCCGTCTCATTGATGAACAAGGGAAATTGACGGAAGAACTGGAACGAGAAATTACCCAGGCAACTCAATTACAACGGGTAGAAGATTTATATCGACCTTACAAACAAAAACGTCGGACAAGAGCGACCATTGCTAAAGGAAAAGGACTGGAGCCCTTAGCTGTATTGGTCTGGAATCTAGAAGATATCGATATGAATAAGCAAGCAGAAGAATATTTTTCAGACGAACATGAGGTACATACGGTAGAGGATGTGGTAACCGGTGTGAATGATATCATTGCCGAGTGGATTTCGGATGACCCGGAATTTCGTGACTATATTCGAGATGAAACCTATAAGAAAGGGATCATTCGGTCAGAGGTGAAAACCGCAGAGTTAGACGAAAAAGGCGTCTATGAAATGTATTATGCATACCATGAAGCAGTACGTTCGCTCGTTTCCCATCGAATTCTCGCCTTGAATCGTGGCGAAAAAGAAGAGGTTTTAAAGGTAAGTATTGAGCCACCGATGGAGCGGATTATCGACTTCTTAAGCAAAGAGTTGCTGATCAAGCAGACGAATCAACAGGTAACCGATCTGTTGAATGGGGCAATAGAGGACAGCTATAAACGTTTAATCCAGCCGTCTATCGAGCGTGAAATTCGCAATAGCCTAACAGAAAAGGCGGAGGAGCAAGCAATCGACGTTTTTGCTAAGAATTTAAAAAACCTCTTGTTGCAGCCGCCATTAAAAGGGAAAACCATCCTTGGTGTCGATCCAGCGTTTCGGACCGGCTGTAAACTGGCGGTGGTAGATGAGACGGGGAAGGTTCATAAAGTTGGCGTGATGTATCCAACGGCACCGAGAAAAGATATCGCTGGAGCGGAGAAGATTGTGATGGAACTGATTCAGGCCTACCAAATCGAGCTGATTGCCATTGGAAACGGGACTGCATCACGGGAAACGGAACAGTTCATTGCGGATGTCATTGGAAACAACAATTTAAAGATTCCTTATATCATTGTGAATGAAGCGGGCGCAAGTGTGTATTCTGCCTCCAAGTTGGCTCGTGAAGAATTCCCCGATTTACAAGTAGAAGAGCGAAGTGCGGCATCTATTGCCAGACGTGTGCAGGACCCGCTGGCTGAGCTTGTGAAGATTGATCCGAAATCGATCGGCGTCGGTCAATACCAGCACGATGTCAGCCAGAAGGCATTAAATGAATCGTTAACGTTTGTTGTGGAAACAGCCGTTAACCAGGTTGGGGTGAATGTGAACACAGCATCCACGTCCCTATTGCAATATGTATCTGGTTTAAGCAAAACGGTGGCAAATAATATTGTAACTAAGCGAAATGAAGAAGGAAAGTTTACCAACCGGAAACAATTAAAAAAGATCCCACGATTAGGTGCCAAAACATATGAACAGGCGATTGGTTTTTTACGAATCATTGATGGGGACAACCCATTGGATCGAACACCAATCCATCCAGAAACGTATAAACAGGTGACGCAGCTGCTGCATATGCTTGAAGGCGATTTAGCGGATATTGGAACCGATGAATTAGAAGGTCAGCTGAAATCGATTGATAACAAGGAAATCGCGGAAAAGCTCGACATTGGGGAACCAACATTAATTGACATTATAAGTGCATTAAGTCGCCCGGCACGCGATCCAAGAGATGATTTCCCGCAACCACTTTTAAAACAAAATGTACTTTCATTAGATGATTTGCAGCCGGGAATGGAGATGCAAGGCACCGTCCGGAACGTTGTGGACTTTGGTGTGTTCGTCGATATTGGCGTCAAACAAGATGGTCTCGTGCATATTTCCAAAATGGCGAATAAATTTGTCAAACATCCAATGGATATTGCATCGGTCGGCGATGTGATAACGGTATGGGTAGAAAACATTGAGGCTGACAAAGGTCGAGTGGCGTTGACGATGATTGGGGATAAACAACAATCATAGGAGAGGGTTTCAAAGAGAAAAAAGGCTATCCCCATTCGCAATGGAGGATAGCCTTTTTCGATTATTATTTTACGCCCTCAGGAACAGACAGGCCTAATCCGGTAGCGATTCGCTCGCCCCATTCCGGATCAGCTTTATAGAAATGTTCTATCTGACGTAATTTTATTTCATCTTTTTCAACAGGTTTCATGGATTCCACAAAATTATTAACCAGACGGGTTTTTTCATCATCACTCATTAAACGATACAGGTCACCAGGCTGTGTATAATGATCCTCAGAATCATGGACGACACTTTCCGCCAATCCTTGAACTTCAAATGGTGTGTTTTTACGTGATGGATCCTCTTTCGGTCCGTTTAGACTATTTGGTTCATAGTTTGGCGCACTACCACCATTGCCATCTATTCGCATATAACCATCGCGCTGGTAATTGTTTACGTCCACTTTTGCACGGTTGACAGGGATTTGCTGATGATTAACACCAAGGCGGTAACGTTGTGTGTCAGCATAACTGAAAATCCTGCCCTGCAACATTTTATCCGGAGATACTTCGATTCCAGGTACGAGATTACCTGGTGTGAATGCTGCTTGCTCTACATCTGCAAAATGGTTTTCCGGATTTCGGTTTAATACCATTTTACCGACCTCAATTCGAGGGTAGTCCTTCATGGAAACCGTTTTTGTCACATCAAAAAGATCCCATTTATACGTTTTGTAATCCTCGTAAGGAATGATTTGCACGTATAGTGTCCATGACGGAAAATCATTATCTTCAATTGCATTATAAAGGTCTTCTCGATGATAATCAGGATTATCTCCGGAGAGCTTTTCTGCCAGTTTTATATCCATGTTCTTTACACCCAGGTCACTGACGAAATGGTATTTAACCCAGAAAGCTTCTCCCTGGTCATTCACCCATTTATACGTATGGCTGCCGTATCCATTCATATGGCGAAATGTTGCCGGAATACCGCGGTCCCCATGTAAGTACGTAATTTGGTGCAATGATTCTGGTGATAATGACCAGAAATCCCAAACCGCATTCGGATCTTTTAATCCAGTACGCGGGTTACGTTTCTGTGTATGAATAAAGTCAGGAAACTTGATAGCATCACGAACGAAGAAGATCGGTGTATTATTACCAACTAAATCGTAGTTTCCTTCTTCTGTATAGAATTTAAGTGCAAATCCTCGAGGGTCACGAACAGTATCAGCTGAGCCAAGTTCGCCGGCTACAGTTGAGAATCGTGCAAACATCTCGGTACGTTTCCCTTTTTCACTTAGAAAGTCAGCTTTCGTATACTTGGAGATTTCATCGTTTGTCACTTCAAAATAGCCAAAAGCACCTGCTCCTTTTGCATGGACAACACGTTCAGGGATACGCTCTCTATCAAAATGTGCCAGTTTTTCTAGTAGATGAAAATCTTGAATTAGCGTTGGTCCATTTTGACCTGCAGTAATCGAGTTCTGATTATCTCCTACTGGAATTCCGGCGCCAGTAGTTAAAGTTTTACGGTTTTCACTCATGTAAACACCTCTCCTTTGGTTAGTGAATAACTATATATTTAATTATAATACAAGTCTTTTAAAAGTCAATGTTTAATTATAATTATTTTAATTAAGTTTTTGAGATGATAGATTATGATTGGTTAATCTATAAATGATTGTATGCTAGAATGATACATATTATTATAAACTCCTATGATATGAAGTCTGTTTTCTAAGAGATGGCTGTTTTAACGAAGCAAATGTCATATATATTCTTCGTACCTTAATACACACAAATGTGGCTAAATTTAAAGTACCTTTATTCATGAGTGTATAATTATAGATTGAGGCCGAGAGATAAGAAAGAACCATCTATATAAAAAAGAAAGGATATAGTTACATGGACTTGTTAATAAACCATAACGCGTTAGTATGTTTAGTGGATCAGATATCACACCAATATTTTCATAAACCTTTTTTGCATGAAGTAAATTTCAATCACCGGCTACGTACTACTGGTGGCCGATATATCCCAGCAAAGAAGGTGATCGAATTAAATCCCAAGTATCTTACAGACATGGATGAAAGTGAGTTCATTGGGATTATTAAGCATGAGTTATGTCATTACCATCTTCATATAGAAGGAAAAGGATATAAACATGGCGATCCATCGTTCAAAGCATTATTACAGGCAACCGGCTCACCAAGACATTGTCGTCCACTTCCTGATAATGAAGATCGATATAAATATAGATTCGTTTGTAAACAGTGTCAGCATGTATATAAACGGGCACGCCGGTTAAACATAAATAAATATCGATGTGGAAAGTGTGGGGGGAAGCTGACAATGACTTCAGATTAGTGACTAGTGGATGATATAGTAAGGATAAACTACTCCAAATCGGAAACACTTTTGCAGATGGTATCGTCGTAATGTGCGCTGTTCATGTTCTATTTTAAATTTTTTCATCGATAAGTATTGACGAAACTTGTTAGAACTGGTAAATTAAATAAGCTGGAGCCGGACGTGTCCTGTACGGTATAAGCAGAATAGAGCTTTAATTTTTATTCTTTCTTAATAAACAACATAGGCTGACAAAATTGTTTCTTAAAAGTATTGACAGCTAATGTAAATTGTTGTATTATTGTTCACGTTGTCGATAGCAATAATGTGCTTCAATAATATTTTTATGACAGTCTTACATATTATTCCACAGTAGCTCAGTGGTAGAGCTATCGGCTGTTAACCGATCGGTCGTAGGTTCGAATCCTACCTGTGGAGCCAAACGGAGAAGTACTCAAGTGGCTGAAGAGGCGCCCCTGCTAAGGGTGTAGGTCGTGTAAGCGGCGCGAGGGTTCAAATCCCTCCTTCTCCGCCATTTTTTATGGCCCGTTGGTCAAGTGGTTAAGACACCGCCCTTTCACGGCGGTATCACGGGTTCGAATCCCGTACGGGTCATCTTACTTGAATAAAATAATTGTGTTTGGCCTGGTCCGGTAGTTCAGCTGGTTAGAATGCCTGCCTGTCACGCAGGAGGTCGCGGGTTCGAGTCCCGTCCGGACCGCCATTATTGGGCTATAGCCAAGCGGTAAGGCAGCGGGTTTTGATCCCGTCATTCCCAGGTTCGAATCCTGGTAGCCCAGCTATATTTTATCCATTAAGAGAATATGTTTACTATGAGCCATTAGCTCAGTCGGTAGAGCATCTGACTTTTAATCAGAGGGTCGGAGGTTCGAATCCTCCATGGCTCATCATACATCTTAGCGGGTGTGGCGGAATGGCAGACGCGCTAGAATCAGGATCTAGTGTCTTACGACGTGGGGGTTCGACTCCCTTCACCCGCACTTTAGTCGAATGGATTGCTGTGCTGAACCACGGCATTTTATTTTGCCTATATTACGCGGTCGTGGCGGAATGGCAGACGCGCTAGGTTGAGGGCCTAGTGGGTGAATAACCCGTGGAGGTTCAAGTCCTCTCGGCCGCACCAAAAAAAGTTCTTGCAATACTCAATCAAATGTGCTAATATAATAGAGTTCGCTTTTAAAAGCGCCCGTAGCTCAATTGGATAGAGCGCTTGACTACGGATCAAGAGGTTAGGGGTTCGACTCCTCTCGGGCGCGCCATTTTTTACGGGAAGTAGCTCAGCTTGGTAGAGCACATGGTTTGGGACCATGGGGTCGCAGGTTCGAATCCTGTCTTCCCGACCAGTGCCATATTTAATTCATATGCGGGTGTAGTTTAGTGGTAAAACCTCAGCCTTCCAAGCTGATGATGAGGGTTCGATTCCCTTCACCCGCTCCATACCATTTGTTGGGCCTGTAGCTCAGCTGGTTAGAGCGCACGCCTGATAAGCGTGAGGTCGGTGGTTCGAGTCCACTCAGGCCCATTTACTTTAAAAAAAGTAAAATAACAGTTGACTTTTTGAGAATTTATATGTTATACTAATAAAGTTGCTGTTAAAAACAGTGTTAAAAAATTCGCTCTTTGAAAACTGAACAAAACAACCAGTATGATAACAGATGTCAGAGGTTAGGTTGGAAATGGAATCGTATGATTTGATGGATGATTTAGACCCTGGAATCAATTTTTGAAGCTAAGACTATTAATAGGATTGATTGGTGTCAATCTTATGACAAACTTTTTTGGAGAGTTTGATCTTGGCTCAGGACGAACGCTGGCGGCGTGCCTAATACATGCAAGTCGAG
>NZ_JBCLVH010000035.1:0-28222 GCF_039548255.1 Lentibacillus songyuanensis | reverse complement strand
GTAACCCAACTCGTCCATCAGTGGGAACTAGACAAGGCGCTATAGGCTTATATACGGCCCATTCTACAGCCATGGGTCATTTAGTTAAAAGCTTTAAATAAATGATACCCTGATTTTGGGGTTACGTTCTTGGGCTGTAGAACGTTACCTCAAAATCGGGGCCAGCAAGCGACAGCGCGGTAGCCCGAATAAAGTGTACAAAATGATAGTGCCTGAAATATTGGTACGAAAGCAGCGCCGAGAAAAACTTGACACATACGTTTAGCATGTTTCATTTACAATATGCAATTACTGGTTTATAATATCAATGATAAAGGATATCAAAAGGAGGGGAAAACATGGATCGTATGTTTCGTGTCCTTGCTTTTTGGACAGGGATATTTACTGTAATGTTCTACATAGGTGGTATGGATAAAACCGCATTATTATTCTTGGCTCAAACAGCTTTTTTCCTAACAGTCGGCTACTTGAAATTATCTGAACGCATGTATATGTATCTATTCGGAGCTTATTGCACCATCTTTATGGTAGGCTTCACTTGGTATTCAAACTTTATCCTTGTCCCAGGTTTTGAATAAATAGCTGACGGATAGGTGTGACATCATTCACTGGAGATTCATTATACAGAATGTAGACTTTTCTCCATTGACGGTTGTTAAGCGGACTTTGTAAACCCCCTGTTATTCATCCATTAACGATAAATAACAGGGGGTTTTTACGATGCAATCCGAAAAGGCCACGTATTTATTTGGAGGCAGCTGAAAAGTGGAATACATTCGTTTTAAAACCTCTGCATCTCGCACGTTTCGGACTTGCCCCCGCACATCTTAGCCCGTTTTCTTCCAAACGATTATGAATGGTACTTTTGCAGTGATTTCCTTTATTTGTGGGTTTTATAATTTTTTTAAAATTACTATTGACATATAGGATATGTACCTTTATACTATAAATAGTAGCTTAACTTTTATCCCTAACCAACAAAAGAGCAGAGCACATCCCCCCAAAGAACCCTTCTTTTATAAGAAGGGTTCTTTACTATGCTTTGCACAACTACCCTTGAACAAATGGATTGTGTCGCTTTTCTTCCCCGATCGTTGTTGCCGGTCCATGACCCGAATAAACGGTATAATCGTCATCCAGCGAATAAAATTTTTCTTGAATGGTATCCATAAGTTGTTGATAGTTCCCACCCGGAAGATCCGTTCGTCCTATTCCTTGTTGAAATAAGACGTCCCCGCCAAACATAATTTTCTCATCGTGAAATACAAAGCTAACACTTCCAGGTGAATGGCCAGGTGTATGTAGCACCTGAAAATGGAAACTGGAGATGGTATATTCACCCGGTTGAAGCAAATGCTCTGGCCGTTTTGTCTTTATTTCCTCACCCATAAATAGTACGGAACCATTTAACTGCGGGTCCTCGAGCCAGTCCGCCTCCTTATCATGCAAGTATACGTCAATCCCATAATGGTTACGCAATGCGTCAACAGCACCAATATGATCAAAATGTGCATGCGTTAATAAAATGGCCTTTGGCTCGACCACCTCTGTGTTGAGAAAAGAAATAATTTGATCGGCATCACCACCAGGATCGATGATAAACCCACTTTGTTTATCGCAAACAAGGTAGCAATTTGTTCCAAGCGGTCCCAGTGACATTTCTGTTATTTTCAATTTTTATTCCCCCAATCCAAAAATAAAATTGTTAGGCTGTAATCCTCGACAAATAGAACAATTTACTATAAAATTAATACATAGAACTGTTTAGATACATAATAATATAAACGTGATTTCCAGATCAACTATATGAACATGGAACCATCGAAGGAGGAAATTTTAAAATGAGAATTGTATTGGCAAGTATCTTATTAATTGTAGCTATTTTAGCTGTTATTTCAGTAGTCCGCCAGCTTAAATACAAAAACTTATTTGCTTTAGTTGTTTCAGCTCTTGCCGCTGTTGCATTTGGTTTCTTCTCCATTGCGACAATTATTGGAGAAATTACTGGTTGATTCATATGAAGCATACGCAATTACAGAAAGCTGACATCATTGTTATGTCAGCTTTTTTTCATGGTGTCAGCACAAGCCACCTTTATTCCCCCTATTATTTAAAATCAGCCATTTGTTGTACGACCAAATAAGCTGCACCAATAATCCCGGCATCATTTCCAAGCTGCGCTGCTTTTATTTCACACACCTCACTCACCCGTGGCAAGGCATATTGCCGGAATGCCCGCTCGATTACGGATATCAACTGATCACCTGCTTTAGAAACGCCACCGCCAATTAAAACAATCGACGGATTAAGTACCACCGCTACATTAGCTATTGCAAATCCAAGAACATCTCCGGTTCGTTCAACAACTGTCTGACAAAGCGCATCTCCTTGCTTAGCCAATGTAAATACATCCTTTGCTGTAATCGACCCCGCGAGTGTTACAAAAGCGGCAAGGCTGCTATCGGGCTTCTGTTCAGCAAGTGACATAGCCTGCCGAACAATCCCGGTGGCCGAGCAGATCGTTTCCAGGCAGCCGCGCCTGCCGCAATTACAACGGTACCCATTCGGATCAATCGTTATATGACCAAGCTCACCTGCTGTGCCGCTAACCCCATTTACGATCGTACCATTAACGATGATACCTCCGCCAACACCTGTTCCAAGTGTGATCGCGATCAAATTGTTTGTTTGATTACCAGCACCGACCCAATTTTCACCTAATGCAGCAGTATTCGCATCATTTTCAACAAACACAGGTACACCGGCCAGCTGAGAAAACTGTTCGGCTAATGGTGTGTCCTTCCAACCAATATTTACCGCCTCATAAACCAGTCCATTAGCACCATCAATGAAACCTGGTGCGCCAATCCCAATACCAAGAAGATAATGTTGATCCTCTGTACGTAACTTGTCCTTGATCGATTCCCAAATATCGTTCACGACCGATTCACCTTTATTTGCCTTCGAGGTTCCGACCTCCCACTTTGACAAAATGGACCCCTGCTTATTTAATATACCAATCTTACTCGTTGTCCCACCAATATCTATCCCTATAATAATCTCACTCATTATTTCATTTCGTCCCCTTGTCACGGAGTTGGGCACTTTCCTTCCGCAGAATAAGTAACGCCTGTGTATATTCGTCCTTCATAATACACTGCAGTTGATATAACGCTTTGATCTCCGATTCCATTAACGATAGCTCGGCTAAACGATCGCCGATGTAAATAATGGTGCCAAAGCGCTTTAATAACTGTTGTACATCATAAACTGTTTTCATAGCAATCACCAAGTTTATTATACCAAAAGGATTCGAATTGCGATATTAATGGATGCCCTTATCCATTATTCATTTCCAATACGGTTTCAGCCGCATATTAGCCTATACTGGAGCATACACCTTATTATAGACAAGTTATCCAAAAGATGAGAGGTGTGGATGTTTGCGTACAAAGTTATTGATGATACTATTTCTGCTATTTATTATGTTAACAAGTTATATTTACTTTGGGCAAGAACGGTCAATCCAGACAATCACTTATTTCCCAATTGACGCGGAATCATCGTTCACCAATGCAACGACAGACATTGCTATGACAGCAGTACACGACCATAAATCATACGATATCGATTGGACAAGCCAATCCAAGAGTGATAAACAGGTATATTTACGCCAGGATGCCTCGTTATTGTTTGCAAACGGCCGACTTAAAGGTGTCGCAAGCAAGTGGAAAGAAAATGCAGCTAAAATCAAACTATCGAAACAGTTCACAAGTAAAGACAGCAGTTATTACCAGGCGATTTCGTTTCACCAGGGAGAAATTCATACAAAGGAACCAATCAAGAGTGTACAACAAATGTCCCATCATGAATTGTATGTCGTGCATTCGCCGACAAAACCAATCCAATCGTTTTCGGAGCCAACAAATAAATTCGAAACAGATTGGCAGGAAGTATTGGCTACCAAAACGAAACAACAGCTAATTTATCATTGGAATCAATTAATGCAGCATTTTCAAGTAAACAGCTCTTCCTATTACAGTATTCCATTGACATCTTTATATCGTTACACTCAGACCAGCCTGCCGGAAATGTCACAAGCCAAAACAGATCAAATTATGGGCCAGCTTTGGGAGGGATTGTATAAAAACTATATTGTTCCCGCAGCTTCGGGAACCAATCAACTGGATTCGAGCTACATTCCCCTTGTTTTAATTGCTAAGGACCAGTCTCATTTGCTTGTACTCTATCAGCTTGATGGAAAAATGCAGAAACTGATTCAGCAGTTATGATGGCTATCATAGCTATTAAGACGTCTTACCACCGCTATTGGTAAGACGTCTTTTATTTGATCAAATATTTTCCATTCGTATACCAAATACGGTTGCCTAACGTCTGGAAACTAGACTAGGTATATCGTTGAAGACCATAAACAATAAGACCGACAATAAGTGCGGCATACACAATGAAGCCCGCTAATTGCGTGAGTAACGTCCCTTTCCTAGGTAATCCAACAATGACCGACGCTAAAAAACCGGTTATTAACCCACCAATATGTGCACTATTATCAATTTGCGAAACGGAGAAACCGAAAATAATGTTGACCCCGATCAAAACAAGAACTCCTCTTCCCATCGTCTGAAAAAAGATCTTTTTATAATGTAAACCAAAAAATAATAATGCCCCAAACAGACCAAAAATGGCACCGGATGCACCGGCTGAAAGATGGATCGAAGTGGCAAAGCTTGCCAAACCAGCACCAATACCAGCCAGAAAATAAATAATGATGAACCGGGCAGATCCATACATTTGTTCCACTGCTGTCCCTAAATAATACAGGGCAAGCATATTCATAAATAAGTGCAGTAAACCAATATGCAAAAACATGGCACTACCAATCCGCCACCACTCGCCATCTAAAATAGCAGGATTATACTTTGCCCCGTAATCAATCAGATTTTGGGTTAGAGTACTCCCTCCATTCATTTCCAAAATAAAAAACATCACAATATTTGCTGCTAACAATAAATACGTAAAAAACGGTTTGCCATGAAAGAGTGCCGTTTGTGTTTCTTGATGCTTCGTATATAAATGCTTGGTTAACTGTTTTTGAAAATAATTGATTTGAGCTTCTTTTTCACTGTCTGTCGGTAAATCAACTACTTCAGGTACTGTCCCATCCACCGCTTGATACAATCGCTTCAATTCAGCTTGTTCGTTTTCATCATCCATATAATAAACGTTCATCTTAACGGGATTTTTTTCGTTTAATTGCATCGGACGTTTCAGTTCTTCCCATGTATCAACGGGGGAATAAGCAGAAACATACACATTATGTACTTGCACATATTTTCCTTGTAACAATCGCTTCATCGCTTTTGTTTTTTGGAAGACAATTGCAATATCTTTCTTTAAATGATTTTTCCAATCAAATCCATGATGAAACAGGCGAATGATTTGTGACTGCTTTTTCACATTCCGTTCTAACCATATTTCCTCTTGACTTTCATTTATATGCAGGACCTCAAAATCGTCCTTTGTTACCAGGTTATAGGCTAACTTGAACATCATATATTGTTCTTCCACATACATCTTGTCACCCCCTTAATCCCTATCATACCAAAATTAAGGATGATTTACGTAACAAAAATATATTTACACAAAAAAAGAAGTTGAAAAAACAACTTCTTTCTGCGTGGGTCAATACTAACATCTATGGCTGACAAATTAGATGAAATTTTGAGATAAGCGACCGTTGCGGAAAAACACTACGCTATCTAGTTTATCATTACCACTTTCATTTTATTAATTTCAACCATAGACTTTGGTTAAGAGCCTTTTTGCTTCATTACTATTGCTTCGCTTGTTTTTGAAATAAACCTGGTAAAATCTTTTGCTTGATTGTCGGCATATTCATGGTAACCGCTACAACCAATTTACGTAAAAGACTAAAAGCCAAAAACGTGTTCAATAACCGATAACGCCATTTGTAAAGGATCGTCAGTACGGTTGCTACCAATCCAAAGATAATCATCATTCTCATAGGAACACCCTTTTTATTTTGTTTGTTGCTCTTAGTTATGTTCCTGGACTTGAAAATTATGCATTACGAACCAATATACCGGTCATACAAAGTTCGTGCCTTGTTGATATCTTCGGTGCCTTGCACCAATACACGCCCGTCTGGAAACACAACAAAAGTTGCCTCCTGCTCCAGCTTGGCTTTCAATAAAAAGGGTGTCCGCTTGGTTTTCATGATTTTTTGCAAACGTGCTTCTGTTTTTTTTAAATCCCAAAACGATTGCTGGTGAATCTGTACCGTATTCCTCCCGCATAATACGGTCTCTGCGTCCTGAGCTTGTTTTTGCAATGCCGGATATGCATGTTGTTGACATGTCAAACATTCTGGATTGGGATTCGCTAGTTTCATATCAAACGACTGATTAAACCAAAAGTCGATTGTTTTCAATGTGGATCGCAATGCTTTTTTATTCCCTGTCAAATATTTTAATACTTCGATAACCTCCATCGAAGCAATCATATCAACAGCAGGAGCAATCACCCCAACCGTATCACACGTCTCACCATTTCCTGCTCCAGCACCAGCCAAACACCTTAGGCATGGTGTTTCTCCAGGGATAAACAGGGCAGTCATCCCTCGGGCACTAACCACACCACCATAAGAAAAAGGAATATTTTGTTTGAAACAGCTATCATTCAACAGCAACCGGGTGGAAAAATTGTCTGTTCCATCCATTACTACATCCACACCATCCAACAGATCGTAAATCGTATCGTTCGTTACATTATCTACAACTGCTTCAATCGTGACATCACGGTTAATCTTATCCAGCTTTCTTTTAGCTGCAATTGCTTTTGGAAGAGCAGCCTCGACATCTTCTTCATCAAATAGCATTTGCCGCTGTAGATTGCTTAATTCGACATAATCCCGATCAACCAAGCGAATCCGGCCAACGCCCGCACGGACCAAATGGTTGCTAATTACGGTTCCTAACGCCCCAACACCAACCACAAGCACCGTACTATTGGCTAATTTTTGCTGACCCATCTCTTGAATAGGTGCAAATAACAACTGTCGGGAATAGCGCTGCATATTCATGATATACCTTCTTTCACTAACCCATGTTCTGTCAAAATAAGGTCAACCGGAATATCAAATATCTCCGTCGGCAAATGGTCAATTAGTTGCTGGCTGCTTGCCAGTGAGATCGTTTGATTCGAAAAATCCTGTAAAAAACGATCATAATAACCGCCTCCAAACCCAATTCGAAAACCGTGTTTATCAAATAAGAGACCCGGAACAATGAGTAAATCAATTTTTGCTTTGGTTACACTCTTTGTTTCATCCGATTTCGGCTCTAGTAGATTATAGTAAACTTTCTCTAATTGATCATATGTATCAAGCTGGTAAAACGTCATTTGTTTATCTTTAGGCAGACATTTAGGCACACACACGGTTTTACCTTCACGCCAGGCAGACTCGATGATTGGTTTGGTGTTCCATTCCAATCCTTGTGAAATCGTGATCCCAATCATGCCTGCTTGTTGCCAGCAATTTAATGTTATCAGCTGTGCCACTAATGCCCGCTCGATGTTCTGTTTTTTATCTTCTGGTAGCTGTTGTAAAGATGCGATCATTGATTGACGCAGCTGCGATTTTTCCACAACAACCCGCCTCCTCTTCTGCCTCAAGTATACATTAATATTCATAGGTAACCAAAAATAAAACCCTTATCAATCGACATGATAAGGGTTTTATTTCAATCACTTTATTTTGTTTCACGATGCAAAGTGTGTTTTTTTAGTCTTGGGCAATATTTCATAAGCTCAATACGCTCAGGATTTGTTCGCTTGTTTTTCGTAGTAATATAATTACGATCACCAGTTTCTGTACAAGCTAATGTAATGTTTACGCGCATATTCGTTCCCTCCAAACGTTGCATGTTGCTTTTAAGACATAAGATTTTTTTCAGACCTTATTATAATAGCAGATTTCCCGCATCCAATCAAGCGGCTTTTAAAAAATACCAGTTTTCCTCACAGCAATTCTATGTTATAACTATAAGAGGGATAAAGTGAAACTTCATTCAGTGGAGACCTTCGACTCACGGGATGTTATAATGATAATGGGAACATCAAAACATTACGTGATTAGTATGTCATCCCATTGAATGGAAGAATAGAATCAAACCTTTGTCAGGCAGTTGATCCCCTACGAATTTTTTCGGTACCTAACTCAAAATCTAAAGAAGTGGGGGGCTTACTGCCCGTTAAGGCGGGATAAAATGGAGGTATGCTTATGATATATATATTAATCACCCTAATTGTTGTTGCGGTTGTCTTGTTTATTCTAAGCTTTTTTATGAGCGACAAGTTCGATGACCTGGAAAGTCAGCTTGAACAGCTATCGATCTCATCGATGCAGGATACATACCAGCTAAAGAAAAAAATAAAAATATTGGAAGAAGAACTTCTTGCTGATGATATGTCGGATCAAGCCCAACCTGTCCAACAAACGGAAACAAAACCATTATTAATTCAAAAAGTTTTTGCTTTGCATGAGCAAGGCTATTCCATGGATGCGATTGCTGAACGTACTGCATTAAGCAGCAACGATATACAAGCAATTTTAAAAAAATAACGAAACGATAAATGAGGAGAAACGGTATGAAACAAACAATTCGTTCATTTTCCATCGGGCTGTTAACTGCCAGTCTGCTCGCGTTACTCGTGCTGTTATTTGTCAATGATAACAACCATGATACTGCCGATATTGCAAACGAAGATATGATCCAAGCTCTGCAAGAGGATGGCTATCGCATTGTAAGCGAGTCCGATTATATTGCATTAACTGTCAACGAAAAGAAAGATAAAAAAGAAGCCAAGGAAGTTGCAGAGGCAGAAAAAACAGAGCAAACCAGATCGGACAAGCAGGAAAAAAACGACGACAATGAAAAAGCCGATGAAAATAAGAAAGCGGACCAAGACAAAAATAAAGAGCAGGATAAGGACAAAAAGAAAGAAGAAAAAACATATACCCTTACTATTAAATCAGGTATGGCTTCGTCTGAGATTAGTGATGATTTAAAAGCGAATGGTATTATTGACGACGCTGGTAAGTTCAGTAAATTCCTGAAAGATAATGACTATGATCAACGGGTTCAACTAGGAAAATTCAAGGTAAAAAGCTCCATGAACCAACAAGAGCTTGCCCAAAAAATAACAAGATAAAAAAACTGTTTTGCAATGTAGATTCCCTCTACTTGCAAAACAGTTTTTTTATGCGTCATTTCATCCCGCCTTAACGGGCAACATCACTCAACAACTTTTTTGTCGCCACTTTCCTTTTTCATGTCAAAATATGCATCCATAATTCGTGCCCCCATTTTATTATTGGCATGGTCCCCTTTATCAATTCCTGTATTTGGAACAATGATAGCCATTGCTACCTCGGGATCATCGAATGGCGCATATCCAATCAAGGAGTTATTTTCCGTATCATGTTTATTTCCATCGATATATACTTCATTTTCTGCTGTACCGGTTTTTCCAGCTGGATTGTAATCTTTACCGGCAAACTCGCTATAAGCTGTACCACCCGGTGATTGATAAACCCTGCGAAAACCTTCTTGGACACGACTGATATAGTCGGACTTCATTTCAATTTGGTTCAACACATTTGTTGTAACACTGTCAAAAATAGGTCCAAGCTGCTTGTCAGATGCAGACGGTTCGTGAACCTCCTTTAAAAAGTGCGGTCGGACCCGAAGCCCATCATTAGCAATCGTTGAAACATATTGCGCCAGTTGCAAGGTCGTGAATGTATCATATTGACCAATCGCAAAGTCCATCAATTTACCAGCTTGAAGGTCCGTACCTTTATAACCGGTTCCTTCGTATGGATAGTCAACTCCAGTTGAGACACCAAGTCCAAATTCTCCAAAATAGTTGCGAAACTCCTGGAATGCATCTGGATTAAAGCTAATTGGCTGACCACTTTGGTAATGGAATTCCCCGCCCATGCGCATCGCAATGTAGAACATATACACGTTGGATGACATTCTGAGTGCATCAAGATCATTTACAGGGCCTAAGCTTTGTTTCCAAGAACTTTTTGTTGGTGTTCCTTTGATGTTGATTGGTGCATCAACAAATGTATCCCCCGGTTTAATAACACCTGACTGATAACCCGATAAAACAGTGGCACCTTTGACTGCAGAACCTGGCCGATGCTGATCATATAATGCTTTATAAGCTGTATTGGTAAATTTATTCTTTTTCCGATCATAATGCTGTCCGGAAACAGCTAATAATTCCCCTGTTTTCGGGTTCATAACAATCGCCATCGCATCATCAGCAAACCGATTCTCATATGGATGTGCTTTAATAACCTTTTCTAGTTCCTCACGAACGATTTTATCCACTCGCTTTTGAAAATCCATGTCAATTGTTAAGACAAGATCCTTTCCCCGTTCACCTTTGACCACGACATCGGAGCCAACGATTTCTCCTTTCTTGTTAGTGGTATATTCCACCTGTTCTTTTCGTCCACGTAACAAAGACTCGTATTGCTCCTCTAAACCACTCCTGCCGACACGATCATTACGATTGTAGCCGCGTGTTAGATAGTAGCTTTCCTTATCTGCCGGGATCCCTTCTGTTTGGGAGGTGATCGAACCAAGCAAGCTTTTCATTGTATCCTTGTATGGATAAGCACGGTTCCAGTCAGTTGACGCATTCACACCAGGCAGTTCACTTAAATGTTCAGCCACCCTGGCGTACTCTTCTGTGGTAACATCCTCATTCTTTACAATATGCGGTGTTAATGTTTGCGCCTTATCTAATTCCTTCTTAATTAAAATTACCTTTAATTGGTCCTCGGTTAAATCCTTTAAATCCTTGGCCTTGTCCTTCTTTATTCGTTTCAAAATAGTTTTATATTGATCAGCTGGTTCCATCTCAGCTGCCTCTTCTTCAGACAACAGTGCCTCCGCTTCTTCTTCGTGCTGTAAGTACCAGTATTCCTGCTTATCGCGCGGACTGATTGTCTTTAATTTTTTTTGTTTCGTTTCTTTATTATACATGGAAATGTAGTTAGACAACTTCTCCGCTACTTCCAATCGATCTTTCGCTTCCACACCTTTTGCCGGCGTATAGGTGATCGAATATAATGGTTTATTATCGACAACCACCTGATGATTCCGGTCAAAAATTTTCCCGCGTGGAACTGGCTCAGTTGTGGTATCTTGAATCGTTCGGTCGATTTCTTCCTGAAAGCTTTCCCCGTTTAATATTTGCACAACTCCCAGTTGAAAAATCAACCCGGAAAACAACAGAAAAACAGCAAAAAATAATATATTTAAACGAAAGGGAAGCTGTCGTTTTTTCTTTTTCTTCTTAGCCATGTTTCTCCCCCTGATCCATTTTACTCTGCACATTACCTCCTATTATAGCATCTTTTCGACCTAAATTAATATGGTTTAGCGATTTTTTTCATCCGTAAGCTGCGCTTTTATCATTCCTTGATTGTTTCTTGGGCTGCCTAAATAAATGTCTTTTACAAAAAAGTAAATAAACAAATGACCCGCACCCAAAACCACAAGCAATATCGGGATAATTTTTTCTGCTGGATACAGGGAAACGGCAATCAAAAAAATTACCAGGGAACTGACGCGACCAATATTAACAAATAGTTCACGGACAACAATATATTCCACACGTAAGTCTTTAGCCTTCCAAGCCTTTCCAATTACATCATACGTAAGCGAGGCATAAGGAACATTGAGAATCGGATAGGCAATCCCGATAGTAATGGAATAAATAATCAAGTTGACATAACTAATGTGGAATAAAATAATGTAGATGGAAAAATAGAGAATGCCGCCACCGAGTAAAATGGCTTTTTTCCGTAACGAGGGTTTAATGAATTTAGTCGCCGCAAAGTAACACACAAACGATAGACCTGATAATGTTAAGTTAAACATTCCAAGGGCCAATTCGCTATTAGTTACTAAGAAAACCCAGATGGTAATGACAAATGCGAATATCCCTTCACGTAACCCTTGAAACACATGAGCATGCAAAATTTTACCCCAGTTTTTGTTATGGTTTCGTTCCATTAAAATCCGTTTAAAGTGGAAGTTCCCTTCTGCTTGTCGTCGGTTTAAGAAGAAACTGCAGATAACCGCACAAATAAATAAAATAAAGGAAACCGTAAAGATAACGGTATAGCCAACATTATCGACCATCTTAGCAATAATAAACCCTGCCAATGCCGGTCCGACCATGCCACCAAACGATTGCATAATTCCAAAAAAACCATTAAAGAAATCACGCGTTTCCGGTTCGGTAATCTCAAAGGTCAATACGTTATATGCCAACCAATAAAAGCCATAGCCAATACCAAGCAAACTTCCAAGCAAGAAATTATAGGTCGAAGCTTTTTCCCCGATCACCAAAACAGTCAAAAAAAATAGAGATAAAAAAATTACCCCTAGCCTTAACACAATAATCCGATCAATCTTTTTCGCAATCCTGCCCGCGATAATAAACATAATCGGCTGGAATAAGTATATGCCCAGATTATAAATGGCAATCGTCATATAGTCCCCCGATTGTTTCCATAAGTAAATATTTACAAAGGTATTGGAGAGGAATATCCCTAACGCATAAAGCCCGCCAATAGCCAACAAAAAGATTAAATCCCGATTCACTTCTACGCCAGTTATCTTTTCCAAACTTTTCATCATGGTTTTATGCTCCTTTTGTATATCTCATAGTGTAAGCAAATCAATTCTGGATATACAAAAGGACATAAAAAAACACGAAGGAAAATTCTCCGTGTTTTTTGCTTACTTATTTTGCTGCATTATAATTTTTTGCAACTTCATCCCAGTTGACAACATTCCAAAATGCGGAAATGTATTCTGGGCGTTTGTTTTGATATTTAAGGTAGTAGGCATGCTCCCAAACATCAAGCCCTAGAATTGGAGTTACACCATCCATGATCGGTGTGTCTTGATTTGGTGTGCTGGTAATCTCAAGGTCACCATTTTTAACAACTAGCCATGCCCAACCAGAACCGAAACGTCCGGCTGCTGCTGCTGCAAATTCTTCTTTAAATTTATCAAAGCTGCTAAATTTCGCATTGATTTTATCAGCTAATTCACCTGATGGTTCACCGCCGCCATTTGGTGAAAGTACTTTCCAGAAAAGACTATGGTTGGCATGTCCACCGCCATTATTACGTACAGCTGTACGAATATCTTCTGGAACAGCATCAAGATTGCTTAATAAATCTTCAAGGGATTTATCCTGAAGATCAGCATGTCCCTCAAGTGCACCATTAAGTTTAGTAACATAAGTATTGTGATGCTTCGTATGGTGGATGTTCATTGTTTCCTTATCAATTGTAGGTTCTAAAGCATCGTATGCGTAGGGTAGTTCTGGTAATTCAAATTTAGCCATTATGAAACGTCCTCCTTTATAGTTGTTAAAAAGGGAGCGAATATTCACCCTTTTGATTTAAGAGTATCAGAGCAGTATCACACATGCAAATGAAATGCACCACTTGAAACAAATGGATAGAAGAAACTGCTCCCATTCATATCTATACCCGTTAAGAGAGTAGGTGAAACAACATGATAATACAAAAACAATATGATTGGTTTCTTATTAGTATTATCTTATAATGGAGAACGTGAAAATGATCCAAAACGTAAAGGGGTTTTTATGGTTGTTGATTAAAAATTCGGGTACACTTAGTCAAAAGTATTTTCATTCTTATTTTCAGTTAATCATAAATACGCAGAACTGCAGTGTAGTTGTTGCCAAGGATATCATATTTGATCGGGTTTTTGATGGTGATATTCACAAAATTGGAAATATACCCTATCATAATTTCATGGAAGTATACCATCAGCTCATCGATCGCACAACTTAAAATGGATTGCAGTTAAGCCAGCCATTTTCCTATCCAACTAAAATGAACTTTTCCGCAATAAAAAAACAAGCTATTTGCCTGTTTGGAAGATGGTGGCTCGGGACGGAATCGAACCGCCGACACAAGGATTTTCAGTCCTTTGCTCTACCGACTGAGCTACCGAGCCATAAATATTATTTAATTTGAAATTTGTCATCGTATCAATTGTAGTATGTATGGAGGAGGTAGAGGGATTCGAACCCCCGCGCGGTTTGACCCGCCTGTCGGTTTTCAAGACCGATCCCTTCAGCCAGACTTGGGTATACCTCCGTAGTATACGATGATGGATATAATGGTGGACCCTGCAGGATTCGAACCTGCGACCGATCGGTTATGAGCCGATAGCTCTAACCAGCTGAGCTAAGGGTCCTTTTGTATGTATGCTATTTACGTAACATAGTCCATCACAGATAGTCACGATCATGCAAATAAAATCATGGGGCGATCGGTGGGGATCGAACCCACGTATGCCGGAGCCACAATCCGGTGCGTTAACCACTTCGCCACGACCGCCATCTTGGCTTTTAGCATGTTTAAGTTATGGTAGCGGCGGAGGGGATCGAACCCCCGACCTCACGGGTATGAACCGTACGCTCTCGCCAGCTGAGCTACACCGCCATTGGCTCCACAGGTAGGATTCGAACCTACGACCGATCGGTTAACAGCCGATAGCTCTACCACTGAGCTACTGTGGAATAGTTAAATTTTAATCTAGCGACGAATAATAATTTACCACGTTCGACAGGAAATGTCAATCTTTTTTTCTGTTTATGTAAAACATTTTAGGACACGGTGTGAATCAAACAACAATAAATACTATAGCATGTTCATTTACAGTTTTCAATATAAATCTTAAAAATGTTACAGTTTTCATTAAAAAACTGTAACATTTTTACATCAATCCCCTAAAACTTCCTCCGCAATATTGACAGCATGGTCACCAATCCGCTCCAAATTGCTAATGATATCCACGAATACAATCCCTGCTGAACCTGTACACTGCCCCTTGTTCATCCGAACGATATGCCGTTTTCGTAATGTGCGTTCCATTTGATCAATTTCGGATTCTTTTCTGATCACATCATATGCCTTGTCCCGATCTATTTGATCAAGGGCGTCTATTGCTTGTTTTACCGTTGCAATCGTCAACGCAAACATATGATTCAATTCCGCTTGTGCCTGCTCAGTCAGGTCTACCTTATTCGCAATTTTATAATCAATAAGTTCAATAATATTCTCAAAGTGATCACCGATTCGTTCGATGTCCCGAACTGAATCCATCAGGGCGGTGTGTCTCGCGCTCTCAATTTCTGATAATGATCCAGCGGAGATATTAACAAGATAATCAGTAATTTTTTGGTCGAGATTGTTAAGCGCACCTTCTACCTGCATTGCCAATTCGGAATGCTTTTTCCGTTGGGTAACCAAATACGAGTTTGTTGCCTCAAGCCCCATACTGGCGTACTCACCCATTCGAATAATCTCAGCTTTTGCCTGGTCCAGTGCAAGTGTTGATGATTGCTGGATAAATATTGGATCCAGGTGCTGTGGTTTATATTCTACGGTGATATCTTCACCCGGAATTAATTTTGTTACCAGCCAGGCAAGCAGAGCAATAAACGGAAACTGGATCAACGTATTGGCAATATTAAAGCTGCCATGCGCAAAGGCAAGTGTCATTTCTGGGTTTAAATGAAATTGATCCTGCAGCAATACCACCAATTTTGTAAAGACGCCTAAAAAAACAAGAAAAAGGCTGGCCCCAATCAAATTAAAAATAACATGGGTAAATGCAGCTCTTCTAGCAGCGACGCTTGCCCCGAGTGAAGCTAGTATTGCGGTAATGGTTGTTCCCACGTTATCACCAAATAAGACAGGAAGTGCTGCATGTAAATCGATTGCTCCCTCGGCAAATAACCCCTGTAAAATACCAATGGTTGCACTTGAACTTTGCACGATAACGGTAAACATGGTGCCAACCAATAAACCAAGAAACCGATTGGAACTCATATCCAGTGTAAGCTGGTGAAACCAATCCAGGTCACTAAGGGGTGCCATGCCATTACTCATCAATGTAAGACCAAAAAACAATGCCCCAAAGCCGAATATAGCCTGTCCAATGGCAGTAACCTTTTGATTTGTAAAGAAAAAGATCAAGAAACAGCCAACTGCGATAATAGGTAAGGCATAGTCACCCAACTCAATCCCAATAATAAATGCAGTAACTGTTGTGCCAATATTTGCTCCCATAATGACACCTATCGCTTGTCTTAGGGTCATAAATCCGGCATTTACAAGTCCAACCGTTAAAACAGTAGTCCCGGAACTGCTTTGGATTAATACAGTGACAACCATACCGGCGATAACACCTAAAATTGGATTGCTTGTCGTTTTATCTAGAATATCTCTTAACCGATCCCCCGCTGTTTTCTGTAACCCTTCACCCATATACTTTATCCCCAGGAGAAAAATTCCCAAACCGCCAAAGAATTCAAACAGAATAGTTTGTACATCCATTGCCAAAAATTGAACCCCACCCTTCTGCTGTAGTTTCATGTCGTATCATGTATCATTATTCGTATTTATACACAGCTTGTAAAGAGCCTGCGCATTTTCTTCACAGATTGTTCACTATTGAATGACTGAAAAGTAAATTTCCAGAATTATATTTAGTCAATCGTTTCAACCAAAATACGTGTACCATCTACCTGTATCACACGGATAGATTTCCCTTTATCAATCCATTGACCATTAGAAATAGCACTATAGTCTTGATGATCAATTCGTATCGTACCCACTGGACGCAATGCGTTTAACGTAATACCTTCTCGTCCCAATAATTTTTTATACTCCTTGCTCATTGAATTATAACCAGCCTCATTCGTTAAACGATCCTTTAGTGTAAGTTTGGACCACATAGCCCGTCGTTTAAAAACTTTTAGAAATAATAACGAGGAGAAACCACCAACAAGTACGCCGGCAACACCATATAACCCCGAAGTTAAGTTGGGAGCTGCTAACGCAACAGAAATCAACATACTGGCCAATCCTAAGGTGGAAAGAGTTCCGTCATTCAATAGCTTCCCATCAATGATAATAAGTAATATTCCAACGAAATAAATAATAAGCATGATAATAAATGAACCTGTCTCAAGGTAAGCTGAAAAATACACAACAATAAAACCAAGCCCTAAGAGACCAAACAAACCACGCATATTCACTAAAATTTCACCAATCAAAAATAACGTACCAAATCCAGTCATTACAAAAACAAGCCAACTATAAGAAAATATGTCCATCTCTTCCCCCTCCTCGATCTCTAATATGCTTACGTTTTATCCTCGTCATTTGTTTCACAAAAAGGAGAATGACTATGTCTGCATTTAGAAAGAGTGTTATCTATATCGTCATTATATTAGTTATTGCGGGAATATACCACGATTTAACGGATGGTACCCCAGTCCAGTCCCCAAAACATGAGCAAAAAATGGGTCCACAAAATAAGGTAACAAAACAGTTTCAAGTTGTTCAGGTAAAAGTACAGGCTGGTGATACGGTTTTATCCATTACCGAGCAATTAAACGAATCACTGGCAACTTTAAATATGGAGCAAATTTTCGATGACTTTTTCATGATTAATCATACAAACCCGCGTCACATAAAAAACGGCACATATTATTACTTTCCCCTGTACAAATAAGACATAGATACAATTTTCCGCAAAAAAGAGGCTGACGCAATGGTCAGCCTCTTTATTTCATCGCATAAATGGCAGGATAAATAAGGAAATAATTATCGAAGCAGCACCAGCAACGATTGCTGTCATACCTAGTGTATTGGCACCACGGCCTCTGGCAATAAATCCGACAATAATTCCCGCTGCACCAAGAATAACGGGCATCCAGAAAAAGGATACAATCGATAATGCCAATGCCACCCAGCCATAAACACTGTTTACATTGGTATCATCGTCGTCAATGACTTCTGTTTCGGAGGAAGTACCAAGATCATCAGCCGTTAATTCTGCTGCTGTTTCCTCATCATCTGCATGTCTCGCTGGATTATATACAGATCGATCCTGATCAGCTAAATTGGTATCTACCGCACCAAGATCATCCTCATAATCGTCTGTTGCCCTATTTGAATAACGATTGGAATCGTCCATCATACATTACCTCACTTTCCTATAATGGAGGTGCAGGTATAGTTTATGGATCCTTTCAAAATCTACTGGTGTTAGTTTTTGACAATACATACAAAAAGCACACTTTCCCCCAATTTTCATACTATAGAGTGAACTTCAATCGGTGGGGGTTTTCCGCTGTTAGTTGAACGGCAATATTTGCGTAAAGGGGTATGATTATGTCAACATTCATTAAAGACTTCATTTTAAAGAAACTTTCCGAGCTATCTCCGGCAGAACTTTACACGTATAGTAAGCAATATGGTTTTTCCATCACAAACCAGCAGGCAAGTGCAATTACAAAATACTTAAAAACACACCAGGTAGATCCATTTCATGCAGATGGCCGGGCAACCATGCTTAAGGAATTGGCCAAAATAACCGACTTGGAAACCGCTCAAAAAGCACAAAAATTGTTTAATGAAATTGTAAAGTCGTATGGTCTGGAGTCATTATTCCAATAGCTCTAAAAGGAATAACGAAATTAAAAACGTTATTCCTTTTAAGAAAGTAAAGAAAATATAAAGGTTTTAGGCTTTATTTCGCTAATACTAAAGTAGGCCACGTCCGGCTCCAGCGCTAAAGCCAAGCAAACTTCACATTTCTCCACGCAGATCAAGTCAACATCGGTTCAGGGGACAAAGGAAGGCCGACTAAGAACGGGCTGTCGTTCCGGCGTCGGCATACCCCAGTTTAGTGGCATGTTTCCTTTATCTCATTGCAAATGAAGAGGAGGATCGGCTAACTTCGCTGTTTTGCGCGGCAACGCCGACCCACACTAAATGGCAGAGCGCAGTTGTACGTGGGCCCGCCGGATGCAGGTCATGCCGACGTTGGCACAGGACGTGCCGAACTTAGTCGGCGTTCCTTCGTCCTGGCGCTTGCGCCTTTGTTTTTATTGATTCATTATTTTTTGTTTTAGGTCCGGATCGAATTCCCGATTTTTTATCATCTCAATTTCAAATTTGTACGGAGGTTTTTTGTTCTTTTTATCTTCCCCGACGTAAGGGGTTTCCAGGATTTTCGGCAGATCTTTCAGCTGTTCATGATAAATAACCTGATTAAGTGCATCAAACCCAATATGGCCAAATCCAATATTTTCATGGCGATCTTTGTGAGCACCACATACATTTTTACTATCATTAACATGGATTACCTTTAGTCGGTCTACACCGATGATCTTATCAAATTCGTTCAATACGCCGTCAAAATCGTGAACAACATCATACCCGGCATCGTGAATGTGACACGTATCCAAACATACGGAAAGTTTCTCATTTCGTGTTACTCCGTCAAAAATTTTGGCTAACTCATCAAAGGTCCGCCCAATTTCCGTTCCTTTTCCAGCCATCGTTTCAAGCGCTATCTGGACGGTTTGCTCTTTGTCCAGGACCTCGTTTAACCCTTCAATAATTTTTTCAATTCCTTCATCGGCGCCCGCTCCCACATGAGCACCTGGGTGCAGCACGATTTGTTTGGCTCCAATCGCTTCCGTCCGTTCAATTTCATTCCGCAAGAAATTGACCCCAAGCTCAAATGTCGCCGGTTTAGTGGTGTTGCCAATATTTATAATATATGGAGCATGAACAACAATATCATGAATCCCATGCTCTTGCATATGCTTTATGCCTGCTTCAATATTGAGTTCCTCTACAGGCTTTCTTCTTGTATTTTGGGGTGCTCCTGTATAAATCATCAAGGCGTTTGCCCCATATGATGTAGCTTCTTCACTGGAACCTAACAGCATTTTTTTCCCACTCATTGATACGTGTGATCCGATTTTCAACAAAACTGACACCTCTCCTAATGGTGATATTATCTTTTTCGCTTACTATTTTTGTTAAGCTGACGCTGAATTTGCTCTTTTTGTTTCTTCATTTTTTTCTTATACCCTGGTTTTACTTGCTTTGTTTTACGGACTCTGCTCCAGGCTTCCTTTTCAGTACCTCCGTCCGTCTTTTTTCTTATTGAACGTTCATTCCATGCCTTTACTGGCTGCCATTCACCATTTTTAATATTATAAAAGGTAAAGGCGAGTCCTTTTTCCTCTAACTTTTTAATTAACGCGGTATCCGCTTCTTCATATAAACTAATTGCCGTTCCTTCCATACCCGCTCTGGCCGTTCTGCCAACCCGGTGGATATAAAAATCTTCTTCCTTTGGCAGCTGTGCATTAATAACATGGCTGACCCCTTGTATATCAATACCTCTTGCTGCCAAATCAGTAGCAACGATATATTGATACCGGAGCTGCTGGATTTCTTTCAGCACGCGTTTTCGCTCTCTTGGTGACAAACCGCCATGAATCAAGCCTGCTTCCAGTCCTTTTTGCTGCAGCGCTTCAGCCAGATCATTTGCTGCTTGTTTTCCATTGGTAAAAATAATCGCTAAATAAGGGTTAATCGCTGCTGATAAAGCAATAATTACGTCAGCAGGATCGCGATGCTTTAAGGCAATTAACCGGTGTTCCATTGTCTCCGGTGCAAGTCTGTCGTTTAGCTTGACATGAACTGGATTTTTCAAATATTTTTTAAAAAAGTGCTCCAGACGTTGCGGAATTGTTGCTGAAAAAGCCAATATTTGTACATCAGCTCTGCAACGGACCAACAGCTGGTCTACCTCCTGAAGAAACCCTAAGTCAAGCATCAAATCAGCCTCATCAATGACAAATGAACGAGCAGAATAGATAGATAAGGCTCCTTCTTTGACTAAATCCAAGATTCTTCCCGGTGTTCCAATCACAATATGCGGTGGCTCTTTCAACTTTTCCACCATTTTTTGCTTATCGGTTCCACCAACTAACAATTTAGCGATCCATTGCTGATCTCTGCCTGCATAGTGAATCACCTTTTTCGCTTCATCGTGGATTTGCATGGCGAGTTCCCTGGTAGGTGCTGTAATGACGAATTGAACCTCTCGTTTTGTTTCCTCTATCCGGTTAAACAACGGTAATAGATAAGCATGTGTTTTACCTGAACCTGTATGTGACTGACCAATGACACTCCTGCCTTTTTCAACAGCCGGAATGACCTGGCGCTGAATCTCGGTTGGCTGGTAAAACTGCAGCCGATCGATAACCTCCATTAAAACCGGATGAAATGCAAAATCACTGAAGTTATTCCTTTCCATAAACGTACTCCCTTTTATCAAATTTACCTTCATCAAGCTTGTTAAACAAACCGGAATGGCTCCGTATTGGTTTCTGAAACAATGACATCCAGACGCTGCTGGTCAAATTGCTGCTCTAAATACTGCTTAACACCTTGCTTCATGACCTTTTCTACATGGTGTCCCGGGTCAATAACCGCTAGTCCCAACTGCCAGGCATCCTGTGCCACATGGAAAGTAATATCGCCCGTAATATAGGCGTCAGCACCTTTGGCTATTGCGTCATGAATATATTTCTCGCCGCTTCCGCCGAGTACGGCAACGGTCTTAACTGATTTTGTCATATCACCAGTCACCCGTACATGAGGAACCTCCAACACCGTTTTCACATGCTCCGAGAAGTCGTTTAAAGTCATCTCGGCGGATAATGCCCCAATCCGGCCAAGCCCATGTGTTTGTCCTTTATTTTTCAGTGGATAAATATCGTAGGCTGGTTCTTCATATGGGTGTTTGTCGTTAACAATCCGTACGACGTTTTCGATCGTTGCCTCCAGTACGATGGTTTCTATTTTTACCTCTTCTGTTTTCGTCAATTCATTTGTTGAACCAATGTAAGGACTGGTTCCAGCTAGTGGCTTAAATGTTCCTTGACCCTCCGTTTGAAAGGTACAATGGCTGTAATTGCCGATGTGGCCCGCTCCTGCTTGAGCAAGTGCTTCTCGGATAGCATCGGCATGACTCTTTGGTACATAGACACTATATTTCACTAGTTTCTCCGAATACTCTTCCCGAAGAATCTTCCGGTCAGTTATTCCTATTGTATCACATAACATATCATTTACCCCGCCATTTGCGGCGTCAAGATTGGTATGTGCTGCATAAACTGTTATATCGTGTTTCATTAACTTTTCAACGATTCGTCCCTGAACGGATTCCGTATTTAGCTGTTTCACCGGTTTAAATAATAATGGATGATGTGCGATAATCAAGTCCACCTGCTTATCAATCGCTTCATCGACTACCGATTCCAGTACATCCAGCGTTACCATCACTTTTTTTACGTCTTTGTGAAAGCTACCCACTTGCAGCCCAACATTATCCCAATCATATGCTAGTTTCCTCGGGGCAAAGCACTCCATTGCTTGAAATATATCCATACTTAAAATCCTGTCAGCCATCTTGCAAAACCTCCTGGATCCATTGTAGCTCCTGTTCAAATGAGCGGATCTTTTCTTGATTTGGTTGTACAGCATGTTTCATTTGCCTGATTACACGTTTCCTCTTATCCTTTTCGTACTGCCATTTCTTAAAAAAGGCAACTGGTCGCTTCGTTAGTAATACTGGGCCGAAAAACAATTCCTGCTCGGTCCATGATCTTGCTGAAGATCTATTTTCACACATATCCGCAATGATAATCTCATAAAAATGACCATTTTCTTCAATGATTGTTTCATCTGTAATCCAATACTGATGCGCTGACAGCCATTTACGAACACCTATGGCATCTACATTGGGTTGTGCAATAATCCGTTTCACTCGACCAAGTTTAGCCTTCCCAGCATCCAAAATCGAACGGATTAGAGTCCCCCCCATACCAGCAATAACTACTTGCTTGACCTCGTTGTCCCTTAGTACTTCAAGTCCGTTTCCAAGGCGGACATCAATACGGTCTGCTAATTGATTTGTCAAAACGGTAGCTCGTGCACTGTTGTACGGACCCTCATTCACCTCACCAGCGATTGCCTGTGCCGTTATATCACGGTTACATACGTAGCATGGCAAGTAGGCATGATCCGATCCAATATCAGCAAACACAGCACCTACCGGTAAAAAGTTTGCAATCTCCAGCAGACGATCTGAGAGTGTAATATGTTGCGGCATTTCATTCACCTTATTCCCTAGAAAAGAATGTATTAAAAAATCTAGCTCTAGCCCTGCTTATAGATAATAAGCGTGTATGGTTCCAGTGCCCGGAAGTCAGCATGCTCCCTTCATCTCTGTACGATAAAGTCGGTGGCTACTGATGTAGTCCACTTCGACGAAGGCATGCGAATGTGACGTTCTTAGTTGAAGATCAAGCCGGCTAGAAACAGATTGTTGCTCGGGACTCCTGCCTACGTTCGTTATATGTTTCCTTATAACCGAGCACGATTTAACCTTTATTTCTAAATAGATGTAAAGAAAGCTTTCTGAATGTGCCAGAAAGCTTTCTTTTCCGTCTGTATGTTTATATATGGATCTATTTTTTCTCGGCAAGCCATTTTGCCAAAGCATCTGCCTGTTCCTCTGGCACTAATCCTTGTGGCATTTGACCTTTCCCATTCATAATAATATCGTGAATTTCTTCTTCTGAATGTCTGCCTCCAACCTCTTGTAAGTTTGGACCCATGGCACCAGATAAATCGTCTCCATGACATGTTGCGCAGTTATCTTTAAAAATGGCTTCCGGATCATCGCTTGTTTCGCCGCCTTCTTCGTTATCGGCGCTCTGTTCTGTATCCCCGCCTTCTTCCGCTTTTTGAATAGCATCGCGTTGGTTAATCCCAACTATAGATATGACTATCACCAAAGCTATCCCGATTACGGCTATAAGTGCATATGGGATGACTGGGTTTTTCTTCATCCGTTTTTCCTCCTTATGTATTCCCTTATTCAATTTTACGAAAGACTACCCTTATTTTACTCGAAAATCAAATTAGTTTAAAGGGATAAGCTGTGAAATATTATAAAACTTGACATATGGATGTAAAAGCAAGTCCAATGACACTTAATATGATTACGTAATTCCACTTTCTTTTCATCCCCAAAATCAGCCAGCAAATAAATTGCAGTATGATCATGGATAGAGTCAACCACTGGTTATCAAACAATTGACTGCAGAACAAAACGATTGTCAAAAAAATTAACAATAACAGACTAATAAGCGATACATGGTAAAATGTACTACCCCGTCTGTTAAGCCACCAATATTGCCAAAAAGAAAAAAGAATAAACAAAAGTAAAATACTCAGTTGCAATATTACGGGAAATTCCGTAAAATAGATAACAAGAAATGAAAACGGTACCAAGAGCATCTGAATTATCAAGCAGAGTATAAAGCCAATTTTTTGCAAACCTTTTTTTGGTGAGTCAATCGTTGTTTCGCCGTTCGTGTACAGTGCGAGCAGATAGTCACAATAAGTATCCGGCAACAGCTTATGACTTCTCCAATAGCGTATTTCCTTAACAATAATCGCCGTACGTTCATCTTCCATCTACATCAACACCTTTTATACAGTGTTTGTTGTATTGTTTAAAAAACGAAGGGGGACAGTCATTGATCCACATAGGTGCTCAATGACTGAACAACATGATTTATTCAAGGAAGTCTTTTAAACGCTTGCTGCGGCTTGGGTGGCGTAATTTACGCAAGGCCTTTGCCTCAATCTGACGGATTCGTTCTCTTGTTACACCAAAGACTTTACCTACCTCTTCCAGAGTACGCGTGCGTCCATCATCAAGCCCAAAACGCAGTCGCAAAACATTTTCTTCGCGATCGGTCAAGGTGTCCAATACATCTTCCAACTGCTCTTTTAACAATTCATAAGCAGCATGATCTGATGGTGATAAAGCTTCCTGGTCTTCGATGAAATCGCCCAAATGGGAATCGTCTTCTTCACCAATCGGTGTTTCCAAGGAGACAGGTTCTTGTGCAATTTTTAGGATATCACGAACTTTATCAGGCGACAGTTCCATTTCCTGACCAATTTCCTCGGGAGTAGGTTCGCGGCCAAAGTCCTGTAATAACTGTCGTTGCACACGAATCAGTTTATTAATGGTTTCAACCATATGAACAGGTATCCGAATCGTTCGTGCTTGATCTGCGATTGCTCTCGTAATGGCCTGGCGGATCCACCAAGTTGCATACGTACTAAATTTGAATCCTTTACGGTAATCAAATTTTTCTACTGCTTTCATAAGTCCCATGTTACCTTCTTGAATTAAGTCCAAAAACAGCATACCTCTGCCGACATAACGTTTGGCAATACTGACTACGAGACGTAAATTGGCTTCAGCCAGACGCCTTTTTGCCTCTTCATCGCCTTGTTCAATTCGGTTTGCTAATTCAATTTCTTCGGCGGCAGATAACAAATCAACCCGGCCAATTTCTTTCAAATACATTCGCACCGGATCATTAATTTTAATACCGAGCGGGACGCTTAAATCATTCAGATCAAATTCTTCTTCTTTTGCTATTTCCTGCATCTTCGGGTCTTCATCCGACTCACCGATTACGTCAACACCTTGTTCATTTAGGTACTCATAAAATTCATCCATCTGTTCAGATTCTATTTCAAACCCTGACAATCGATCGGCCACTTCCTCGTAAGCAAGTACACCACGTTTCTTTCCTATTTCCAGCAGCTGAGATTTTGCTTGTTCAACCGTTTGTTCACCTTGATTGTCTTTGGTTTGTGCGGGTTTATTTTCAGCCATGAGTCCCCCTCCTTTCATACATCTCATCAGAAAATCAAATTTTTAACTGTTTTTGAATTTCGATGATTTCCATTGCAATTTTAGCAGCTTTAATTGGATCACTTTGCTGTTCAGCTCGCCGTTGCTCAGCCTTTAATTTCCTAATTGTAGCCATATCCCTGTTTTCAGCCTGGATTATTCGGATATAATCATTAATCTCCTGGTTACTAATATCATCATTTAAAGGTATCATGGCGATTTCAATCACAGCCTGTTTTATGTTATCGTCGGCCAATCGGTCAATAAAAAGGCTGACATCGGCAGGATGCCCTTCTTCATAATATGCATACAAATGCGTTGTAATCACTTGATGCATTTCCACATTAAAAGATCCGCCAATAGCCTCTTGCACTTTATCAGTTATTGCTGCGTCTTTCAACATATATGCAATCAGCTGCCGTTCCGCATTATGAAACGCAGGTAATAATTTCTTAGATGATAACAGAAACTTTCCATTGTAAGTAGTATCTCTTTTCTGTTCCTGCTTATCCTTCTTTACGCCTAAGTTTTGCCGGAACTTCTGGATTTCCTGATTCAATGTATCCATCGACAGATCATATTCTGCGCTTATTTCCTTTAAATAATATTCCCGTTCGACGGCATTATCAACCATTGCAAGCTGTTTTAAGATTACTTCGATATAATTTATGCGATCTCCTTCAAGCTTAACGTTATAATTTTGTTTCATATAGCGCATAAAGAAACTCATATACGTATCACTTGCTTTGATTACCCTATTGGTAAATTTTTCGCCCCCATATAACTTAATATAGTCATCTGGGTCCATTTCATCTTCCATTCGGGCAATCTTCACCGTGCAGCCGGTTTGCCGGAGTAAATTGGCTGCTTTATAAGCGGCTTCTATACCAGCATGGTCAGAATCATAACAAATAATTACCGTATCGACATATCTTCTTAACAATTTAGCTTGATTTTCTGTCAATGATGTGCCTAATGTGGCAATAACATTTTTGATCCCGGCTTGAAATGCAGAAATCACATCCATGTAACCCTCAAACAACACTACCTCACCAGTGGAGCGAATATGCTTTTTCGCCTGATCGAAATTAAATAACAATTTCCCTTTTTGGAACAGGTCGCTTTCCGGACTGTTTAAATACTTTGGTTCCTGATCCGCAATCGCTCTACCTCCAAAGGCAACTGTCTTTCCCAGATGATTTCGAATCGGAAACATTACCCTGCCTCGAAAACGATCAACAACCGTATGATCATCCCTCATTGAAAGCAATCCTGCTTTTACCAGCATTTGTTGATGGAATCCTTTTTTTTCAAGAAATTCAGCAACAAATTCTTTTGCGTTCGGGGCAAATCCTAATTGGAATTGATCAATTGTCTCTTCCGCAATTCCCCGATCAATAAAATACTGATACCCTTCCTTTCCATCCTTCGTAAATCTTAGTAAATGATGGTAAAGTTTTTGCAGCCATTCATTGGCAGATAGAATACTCTGGTTTTCCTCTGACAATGAGCCTTTCTGAGAGATGTTTGTTTCCGGTAATTCCACCCCACTTTTTTCAGCAAGAAGCTTTAATGCATCGTAGAAAGAATAGCTTTCCATTTCCATGATAAAATTTATAATGTTACCGCCTTTTCCACAGCCAAAGCAACGAAAAATTTGTTTGTCCTGTGTAACAGTAAACGATGGTGTTTTTTCACCATGAAACGGACAGAGCCCCACATAATTTTTTCCTCGCTTTTTTAGTTGTACATATTCACTAATGACATCAACAATGTCATTACCCTTCTGAATTTTTTCAACTACGTCTTTCGGAATAAAACTAGGCATATTTTATCACCGTACTCTACTATAGTTCGGGATAAACGAAGAAATTCCTGCAAAATTCGACAATATTTTTTTAAACTCGAAAAAAATTCCCTTCTTGTTAGTTATTAAGCAGAAGGACATGTTGATCATTTGCAGTTTTACTGATTTCCCCATTACCCATTGTACCTCGTGACGCAAGGTCATAAACCCCGCTATCATGTATTTAATTCTACATTGATAAAACAGATTCCTTCCTTCTTTAGAATGTTTTATTTTTCTGATTATGTCTTCTAGTATAATCATACTAAACACATTTTTGCACAAATATTAATTATAATACAGGATTTGCGAAATTGCTACAGGAAAATTTACGAAAACTTGGCACCTGCCTCTTTCCGAAAACCGAATTGATGGAAATGGGCCGAATAGCTGGTTTCTTCATCCAATGAGCTGTTCCATTTATTCTTTCAAGCATCGCAACATCTGCAAAAGTACTTTTAGGTTGCCACTATATACATAAACTGCGACACAGTTTCGGATAGTAGTTATCTTACCGATACGGAAATACACTACGCTTTCCGCGGGCTCGCCGTATATTTCCTTCGCTAGTATAGTGTTTTCAATTATC
>NZ_JBCLVH010000034.1:0-31047 GCF_039548255.1 Lentibacillus songyuanensis | reverse complement strand
TTCTAATAAGTAGTGAAGAAGTATTATTTAATTGTCAAAGAGCAAGAAAATCAATTTCTGAAACTTATTATACGAGGGAGGAACAGGTATGCAGCAATCGAAAAAGGAGCCGATTAAAAACGGAAAAATATGGATTGTATTCGGGATTTTACTGGCGTTAATCACCCCATGGTATTTTCCAAAAAGCTTTGGTGAAATTCTAATTTACGGAATACCGCTATGGGCCATCATTATTATTATTGCGTCCATCCTGTTATCGGCTTCTTTATCCTATGCCATTCGCTATCACTGGATGATAGAAGAAGAAAATGAAAAAGATGACATGAAGGGGGGTAATTAGGTATGGATTTGGCTTTCTCGGGTTGGTCAGGTGTCTTGATTTTGTTGGCATATGGTTTGCTTATGCTTGGAATCGGTGTCGTGACTTACCTGAAAAACAGAAATGTACATGAAAGTCTGGATGAGTACTATCTTGGTGGACGAGGACTCGGGGTCATGGTTCTGTTTTTCACTTTTTTTGCAACGCAATATAGCGGGAATACAGTTGTGGGTTATCCGGCTACAGCTTATCGTCAAGGATTTGAATACTTAGTATCTGTCCCTTATTTCATTATGATTATCATGGCCTATCTTTTATTCGCTCCCCGCTTGTATTCCATAGGGAAGAAATATAAATTAATCACGCCTGCCCAGTGGTTTGAAAAGCGATATAAATCGAAAGCTGTTACCATTTTGGCATCTTTGCTCATGCTTTATGGGTTAGGTAACTACTTGCTTGAACAATTGGTAGCAATCGGCCAGGGAGTCTCCGGATTGACCGGAGGGACGATTCCGTATCAGGTGGGTGTTATCTTCTTTGTCGTTATCATGTTGATTTATGGATGGCTTGGCGGGATGCGCTCTGTTGCCTATACGGATACGATGCAAGGAATTGCTTTGCTAGTTGGGATCTTTTTGCTTTTGATTGGATCTATCATTTATTTTGGTGGCTTACCAACATCTGCAGACTATATGCAAGCGTATTCGCCTGAGAAATTAGGAATACCCGATGCACCAGGTATCGTAAACTGGTTCAGTCTGCTTGTGTTGATCGGAATTGGTGCTGCGGTTTATCCGCATGCGATTCAACGGATATTCGCCGCGAAGAGTGAAAAAACACTAAAAAAATCTTTCAGCCGAATGGCGTGGATGCCGTTTGTAACTGCCGGGGTTGTGTTTATTATTGGAATTATTGGCATTAATGCTTTTCCAAATTTATCTACGGGTGATTCCGAGCAGCTGGTAGGAATGATGGCAAGCGGTATTGCAAGTCAACATGTGATTTTTTACTGGGCCATGATTCTCCTTTTTGGTGGAGTAATTGCAGCGATTGTGTCTACCGCCGATTCCGTATTACTGACATTTTCATCAATTATTTCCAATGATTTATACGGGAACTATATTAACCCGAAGGCATCCCAGCATAAAAAACTACTTGTCGGTAAACTCTTAGGTGTCGTTGCGGTAGCTGTTTTGATTATCATTGCCTGGTTCCCACCCGCTACGCTCTATGAAATTTTTATCTTGAAGTTTGAGTTACTGATCCAAATTGCACCAGGCCTGATTCTTGGATTATATTGGAACCGTCTGCAAGCAAAAATTGTTTTTGCTGGTATGGCTGCAGGTACATTGGTTGCCTCACTGATGACAATCTTTGGCGTTTCGATTCTTGGAGTTTCCAACGGATTATGGGGACTCCTGCTGAATACCGTCATCTGTATTGTCGGCAGTTTTGTCATAACTGTTTCGGAAGCGGAAGAAACACAAGCAAAAGAAGTAATCGGATTATAAAAGATGCGTTTTTCGTAAAAGAGACGAGACGAAGATAGAAGAACTGGAATGAATAGAAGGCATTTATGTACCATCGGGTCAGAGGTAATGCTTCTTGCCGATTTGTCTAAAAACAAAAGGAATTTATAATAGTAACGGGTTAAGTTAAGGGGGCTATGGTATACATCATCAAAAACTTAAAATGATTGAAGAAGGAGTGTTGTGAATAGCAACATTCCTTCTAGCTAATAAAGAAAGGAAAATGAATTCGCTGGACATTGTAATGATTGAACAAAATTTATTGCTTTCCAGCAGCAATGCTCGTATGATTACACCTCTAGCACTTCAGATGTGCTAGAGGTTTATTTTCGTTGTAAAATTTATATCGAAATAGCCGTATTTTTTTGAAGAAAAAAACTTCACATTCATGTACAATAATAATTAGATTGGATTATTTAAAGCAACAGTGCAAGTTTCGTTGAAAAGTAAACGCATATTTTTCAGTAGGGGAGAATAAGATTCCAGATCGACCTAAAGACCTTGCTTAAAACAGCAGGAAAACTTTCCGCTATTTACCGACAGAGGAGTAGGTCATTGGTCTTTCTTTGGAGTAAAGGTAAGCCGATCGAGAATAAGTGCGAAGCGATCGAGAACAGGTGCTAATTGATCGGGAAAACGGGCCGAACGATAGCAGAAATTATACGATGAAAAAATGACAGGGGATATGAATTATGAGAAAAATACTCATGCTCGTAGCTATTTTATTAACCACATCATTCGTGGTCATGGCTTGCGGTAATGATGCGGAACAAAGTGGAAGCAATGATAAGGAAAAAGAGAAGCAAACTGGAAAGGAAGAAGATAGTTCAGAAGAAAATGATTCTCCAGGCAAAAATGAAGATCATTCGGCATCTGCATCAGAATCAGAGAATACCGACGATGATGATACAGCCTCAGAAGAAAATAATGATTCAAATGATCAATCTACAAGCAAAGAGCAGGACGCATTGTCAGGCTATTCTTCTGATGAAATAGAATATGCCCGTGTGTGGTTGCAGCTTGGTCCGAACCAGGAGATAGATAAATTGTATGCGGACCAGATACCGGCTGGTGAACCACTTAATCCGAATGATGAGACGAGTGCCGATTATCCGGAAGATGTTGTTCAGCTGTCAGGCACACGCTTAGTGGATGGCGTGGTGACTTATAGCAGCAACGGAGATGGAACAATCAATGTGTATGAAGTTCCGAAACGTTGGGATGGCGAGAATCCTGCTGGTGAGGATACGTATCAAAAACTGATTGAAAATACAAATCAAGTATCCATTGACCCTGGTGACGATGAAGAGGTTGAAAAGTTTATTCAAATACTTGAGATGGATTAGATGCAAAATGGCATTTAGCGCTGATAAGGATGAGCGCTAATATACATACCAACTTTAAATCATAGCTTACTAACGTATGAATGGTGATAAAATTATATGAAACAGGTTATTTTATTCATCTTAATAAGTAGTCTGCTCGTTGCTTGTCATTCCACCGATAATCAAACCAATGACAAAAGCGAAGTAAGAGCAAGTTTTAAGGGAACAATCAAGGAAATTAACGGTCAGAAGGCACTTGTTGATGCTGAAGAAGGAAGTATTGCAGAGGGGCGTGTATTGGTTGATCTTTCCGTAAATCATGCACAAGCGTTTCAGGTTGGGGATAAAGTAAATGTAACATTCGATGGTACGGTTCTGGAATCAAATCCCGCTCAAATTAAAACAATTTTTGTGGAATGGATGGAGTAATAATAGTAGATACCTTATGCTGTTAACAATGATCCGGGATAAATACTCTTCCGGAATTGGGGCATTTGGTTGAATAATCCGTATCCATTTACGTTTTTAATAACCTGCATAGTGACTGCAAGAAACGCCACTTTAGCAGGTTATTGGGGATTAATGACAACAGTGTGCAAAGGGAAGGAGTTGATATCCTTGATCATTTTTGCAGAAATGTTGCGTATCATTTCTTACATAATACTTATTATTAGTGCAGCTTTCTATTTACGGCATTTACAAAAAACGAAAAAACAAAGAAAACTTTCAACTTTTGAATTCAGCATGTACATCATCATACAGATTGCATACGTTCTATTTGTCATTAGTTTGTTGATTTTAGTATTTACGCATTGATTGTGATTTATTTGTTGGGATGACATGCGCTTTTTTGTCAATCGGGGCCCCTTCCCTAAAACCGCAACAGTTTGCAGACATTTGGAGGCGTAGTATGTTTAAAAAGGATATTGGATTACCAATAGCTGTGTTTGCGTTTTTAACCGTAAAGCAATTGATTTTTAATAGCGAGATTCATTGGATAAATAATGCTGGATTTTCTGTTTTTTTCTATTTGTTTTATATTTTTTGGGAGTGGACAAAAACACCCTATAAGTGGAATGAAAAGAAAAAGAAAGATAGTGTTAATAACAGCCAAAGGTCATGATAATCGAATAACGTTGTGCCAGAATTTCACCATTTTATCCCGCCTTAGCGGGCAGTAAGACCCCCACTTTAAGATTTTAGGACGGAACAAAAAAGATAAGTGGGAACAACTGCATAACAAAGGTCTGATTATGTTTGGGTCTGCACGATGCAGGTCACAAAGGCGTTGCAACTCAGACGCCTGAGAACTTAGCCTTTGTTCCTCTACAGTGGGGTAAAAATGGAAGCCCCCACTGAATGAAGTTTCATTTTATTGAAGAAGGACGGGGTTTTATGAAAAAAATTATCCTAATTGGATCAGGAGGCTCGGGAAAATCAACATTGGCCAGACAATTAGGAGTCAAGCTAAAATTAAGGGTATATCATTTAGATGCCCTATTTTGGAAGCCAAATTGGGTAGGTGTTCCAAGGAATGAACAATGGGAGATACAAAATGAGTTAGTTAAAAATGAAAAATGGATTATTGATGGAAATTATGGTGGAACGATGGATATAAGGCTTCGTGCGGCAGATACAATAATCTTCCTTGATGTCCATCGAACAATCTGTGTTTATCGCGCCTTTAAAAGAATGTTGCAGTACAGAAATAAAACTAGACCAGATATGGGAGAGGGGTGTGCGGAAAGGTTAGATTTCGGCTTTCTAAAATGGATATGGAATTACCCGAAAGCAAAAAGACCAGAAATTTTAAAGAAGCTAGCACCATTATCTACAGAAAAACAAATTATCATTTTAAGAACCCCTAAACAAATTCGAAAGTTTTTAGAAGAAGTATAAAAATTCAAGTATCACATTCCATGGGTGCGATTCTGGAACAAAGATCAGCGTCCGATCTTGAAATAAAGGGTCAGATTGTTTAACAACTGTTTAATTGTGTAAAGAAAAGCTGTAATTAATGAGGACAGCTCCGGGTTTGTTTGAATATCTTCCTAATACTTTCCCCATCCGCTTTTTGTGTATTTACTCCATTTTGTTGACATTAAAACCCTTTTGCGTTAGTCTTTCAATGTCTATTAACAAGAATTCAAACTAGGATGAAATGGAACAAGAAAAAGGAGCATCATGACATGCACATGAGAATGGAAAAAGATAGCTTAGGAATGAAAGAAGTCCCAAAAGATGCTTATTATGGGGTGCAGACGGTACGGGCTTTGGAAAACTTTCCGATTACGGAAATCCCTGTACATAAAGAGCTCGTTCTTGGGCTTGCAGAGGTGAAAAAAGCAGCGGCATTAGCGAATATGCATACAGATATGCTTCCTGAACCAATTGGAAAGGCGATTGTGAAAGCCGCAGAAGAAGTAATCGCAGGTAAATTACTAGACCAGTTCGTCGTCGATTCGATTCAAGGTGGAGCAGGTACTTCCATTAATATGAATATGAATGAAGTGTTGGCCAATCGCGCTTTGGAGATGTTGGGAAGAGAAAAAGGGAATTATGATTTCTGTTCGCCAAATACGCATGTAAATATGTCTCAATCGACAAATGATACGATACCAACAGCTTTAAAAATTGCTTCTTACCGCATGGCTCAGGAATTGGCCACGACCATGACTGCGTTGAAAAAGGAATTTATCAATAAAGAAAATGAATTTCAGGATGTTTTGAAAATGGGGCGGACACATTTGCAAGACGCTGTTCCAGTTCGCTTGGGCCAGGAATTTGGTGCTTATTCTGAGGTGGTTGGCCGGGATATGAGAAGAATTGCGCAGGCAGCGGAAGAAATGTTGACTATTAATATGGGGGCAACTGCTGTTGGGACAGGCCTTAACGCCAAGCCAGAGTACATTGACAAGGTTACGGCACAATTGTCCGCACAGCTTGGTGTAAAGGTGCATTTGGCGAAAAATTTGGTCGATGGAACACAAAACACGGATGGATATACGACGTTATCAGCGGCATTGAAGGTGTCGGCACTTAACATGTCCAAAATTTGCAATGACATTCGCTTGATGGCGTCCGGACCGATGACGGGATTTCGGGAAATCAATCTTCCAGCTAAACAGCCTGGCTCGTCTATTATGCCGGGAAAAGTAAACCCGGTCATGATTGAAGTAGTGAACCAGGTTGCGTTTCAGGTAACGGGCAATGACCAATCGATCAGCATGGCCTCAGAAGCGGGGCAGTTTGAATTAAATGTCATGGGTCCAGTCATCATCCTTAATCTGCTGCAGTCATTAAAAGTTATGAGAAACGGGTTGGATGTATTTACACGCTATGCAGTCAGCGGAATGGAAGCCAATGTGGAGCAGTGCCGGGAGTATGTGGAAGAAAGTTACGGTATCATAACTGCATTGAACCCACATTTAGGATACGAAACAGCTGCACAAGTCGTCAAACAGGCGATCGAAACAGGGCTGACGATCAAAGAAATTTGCAAGGCGCACGACCTATTGTCAGATAAAGAATTGGATATCATTTTGGATCCGCGTGAAATGACTACTCCGGGCATCGCGGGAAGTCAATTTTTGGATACAAAATAAACAACATGTATGTGTGAAGGTACCTGTCACTTCCTGAATGATGTTATATATTTTGCTAAATGAGGTTAATTAAAATTTTGAACGTTTCATTTCTTAGCGCAATCATTTCGACAAAACTTGGGAAGTGACACCTAATCAACGTAATTTATCCAATATATCGCCAATCGCTTCTTCACCAAATTCTTGCCATTTGCTTTTATCGCGGATAAGACCATCCGTATCAAGAGGTTCCTGGAATTGACTCAAACCGGATGTTGTTAGTAACGAATTCTCATCCTTGTCGAGTCCAATATTAACAACATGTTTGATGACAAAGGGTTTTTGGAATTCGATCCATGCATCTTTTCTATCTAATTCACCTTTGAGTACTTGAAAAGGCATTCGGATATAAAACGTTTCTCCATTTTCTCGATGCATGACACTATCAAACATCCCGCTATCATATTCCCAATTGCCACCCATGTTAAAACCGTGCTTTTTCAGCGTTTTTTGGGCTTCCCCAAAAGACATTTGCTTGCCTTCCATATCCGTTTCCAAATGTAACATGAAACCACTCCTTCGTTCTTTTTCATAGTATTAACAGGAATGGAGACTACATACATAAATGTAATAATTAACTAAAATAAGGAAGTGATATCGATTAGATCCCTTTTAATTTTTCTATTAGTAATTTGTTTAATTGGTTGTTCGAACCAAGGTGATTCAGTAGATCAGAAGGAAGAAGCAAAAGTAATGCGTGTTTCTTTAAAAATTGTGGACAAAAAGGAAAATCAATACTATTACATGACTGTTGAACCTAAATCAAAAAAAACTGGCAAAACAGTTAATTTACTTACACCTGAAATTATAATAGCAAATGGAACTAAGAAAATACCTATTAAGGTAAATCCAAATACTACCTACTCGGTTCAAATCTCGGAAACTAATGTCAAGAGTATGGAAGAACTTTTAAGAAAACAAGCAGACGACAATGAAGAAAATCTAATCGGACCCGTTTTAAAGACTGTCCAATTTACAGCAGATGGTGAGACAAAACTATTAAAAGTCCATTTGAATAACCGTACAAATTAATTTCACTAAGCCTGCTATCTATTGACGACTATCTAATAAGGCGGTTTCGGTGCGGTTTTTTACATTCGTGAATCATTCGCAATACAGTTTTCTTTAGTTGAAAAAGAATGCCGTCTATAGCTCATTTCTTCTTCCCTTAAAGGAAATAGTCTAAAGTATGTCAACGGTTACTGGATAGGATGATACATATCGTCCATACTAGTAAAAACGGTCTGGGTGAGGTGGTATACGTGAAGATCATGCTAATTGCTGGAAGTATCATTCTTCCTTTATTGATGTTCTATACTCAACAGATTTGGCCACGACTAAGGTTTATTTACAATTTAGTCAGCATTGTAGCCGTCTTGGTGTTTGGGAATATTGCTTCCTTATCGATATATCAAATTATTATAGATAAAACGGTTTTCATGACGGCGATTCATGCGATATTTTTAAATCCTTTTTTCTTAATTGCCGGATCTTACATAGGCGTCTACATTCTTTACAGGCTTTTGCTGTTAAGCCTGGAGGAACGCGAATATGAATGAGAAAGCAATTTCATTACGCGCACGTTTGATCATTTTTGGCACATGATCATAGCCATGGCAGAACGTGAGATACATTTATATTGCTTTTTTGATTGGTTATCGATAAAATAATGGGTAATAAGGTGTTGCGAGCATGCAGCACATTTCGAGTATCCTTCATAATCAAATGTGACGATAGGGAGGAGTACAGGATAATCACCTAAAAGAGAGGGAAATGCGTAGCTGAAAATTTCCCAGGAACAGATTACCTGGAAGGTCGCCCTTGATGCAGCTTTTTTGAAAGCCCTAGTGAGTAGTAAAAAAAGCCGGCTGCTGACCGTTAACAAGCATGAGTGTACAAGTGCAAGCAATGATTTGTAAACAAAGGTGGTACCACGGAAACAAATCCTTTTCGTCCTTTATGGGGAGAGAGGGATTTTTTTATATTCAAAAAAGGAGGAAAAAATTGTGAGTGACAAGGAAAGATCAGCCTTACCATCAAAATATAACCCGCAAGAAAGCGAAAAAGGCCGCTACCAGTTCTGGCTGGACGGCAAGTTTTTTGAAGCAACTGGTGATGAAACGAAAGAACCGTTTACGATCGTTATTCCGCCACCAAATGTAACTGGAAAATTGCACTTGGGACACGCGTGGGATACGACCATGCAGGATACGGTGGCACGAATGAAACGTATGCAAGGCTACGATGTACTATGGTTGCCTGGAATGGACCATGCAGGCATTGCTACCCAGGCAAAAGTTGAGGCGAAACTTCGCGATCAAGGGAAAAGCCGGTATGATTTAGGCCGGGAAAAATTTGTGGAAACAGTCTGGGATTGGAAAGAGGAATATGCTAATTTCATCCGCCAGCAATGGGAGAAATTAGGTCTTGGACTGGATTATTCCCGGGAACGGTTTACCATGGACGAAGGGTTATCCAATGCGGTTCGTGAAGTATTTGTTACCCTGTATGAAAAGGGATTGATTTATCGCGGGGAGTATATCATTAACTGGGACCCTAAAACCAAGACAGCTCTTTCGGATATTGAGGTGATTTATCAGGAAGTACAGGGCCATTTTTATCATTTACGCTACCCGTTAAAGGATAGTGAGGAATATATTGAAATTGCGACAACACGTCCTGAAACGATGCTCGGTGATACAGCAATCGCTGTTCATCCGGATGATGACCGTTACAAGCATTTAGTCGGACGCAAGGCAATTTTGCCAATTGTTGGCCGGGAAATTGCAATCGTTGCGGATGATTATGTTGATATGGAGTTTGGTTCTGGAGCCGTCAAGATTACACCGGCACATGACCCGAATGACTTCGAGGTGGGAAATCGCCATAATCTCGAACGGGTGCTTGTGATGAACGAAGATGGAACGATGAATGAAAAGGCCGGTAAATATGATGGCCTTGACCGTTTTGATTGTCGGAAACAAATCGTTCAGGATCTTCAAGCAGCTGGCGTATTGTTTAAAATCGAGGATCACACCCATCAGGTTGGCCATTCGGAGCGCAGTGGTGCGGTGGTGGAACCATATTTATCGACACAATGGTTTGTCAACATGCAGCCAATGGCCGATGCCGCTGTTGCTTTGCAGAAAGATGAAGCGACAAAGGTCCATTTTGTTCCCGAACGTTTTGAGCGGACCTATTTGCATTGGATGGAAAACATCCGCGATTGGTGTATTTCCCGTCAACTGTGGTGGGGGCACCGTATTCCGGCATGGTATCATAAGGAGACTGGTGAGGTATATGTTGGGCGCGAGGCACCTGAGGATATCGAAAATTGGGAGCAGGACGAAGATGTATTGGATACCTGGTTCTCTTCTGGTCTATGGCCGTTTTCTACAATGGGCTGGCCGGACCTGGATGCAGAGGATTTCAAACGATATTTCCCCACCGATGTACTCGTGACCGGGTATGACATTATCTTTTTCTGGGTCGCCCGGATGATTTTTCAGTCAAAACAATTCACTGGTGAGCGTCCGTTTAACGATGTGTTAATTCATGGGTTAATTCGTGATGCAGAGGGGCGCAAAATGAGTAAATCGCTCGGTAATGGCGTTGACCCAATGGATGTTATTGATAAATATGGCGCAGATTCCTTAAGGTATTTCCTATTAACCGGATCTTCGCCAGGACAGGATTTGCGTTTCTACTGGAGCAAGGTAGAATCGACATGGAATTTTGCAAATAAAGTTTGGAATGCTTCCCGCTTTTCGTTAATGAATATGGAAAACTTCACGTACGAGGATATTGATCTGTCTGGTGAACGTTCTTTAGCTGATAAATGGATTTTAACCAGGTTAAATGATACCATCGAGCAGGTAACGCGAAACACGAATAAATACGAATTTGGCGAAGCAGGCCGTGCGTTGTATAACTTTATCTGGGATGAACTATGTGACTGGTATATTGAAATGGCCAAGATTCCGTTATACGGCGAAGATGAAGCGAAGAAACAGACGACACGCTCGGTGCTCAGCTTTGTACTTGATCAGACGATGCGCATGCTGCATCCATACATGCCATTTATCACCGAAGAGATTTGGCAGGCACTTCCACATCAAGGAGAATCCATTACGATTGCCAAATGGCCAGAGGTAAAAGCGGAGCTGCACGATGAACAGGCTGCAAGTGAGATGAACCGGCTAGTATCGATTATTAAATCCGTACGAAATATTCGCGCGGAAGTAAATACGCCGATGTCGAAACAAATTCGGTTACTGATTCAGGCAGAGGATGAAGGGGTACGAGTTGAATTGGAAAGCGAACGGGAATATTTGGAACGATTCTGTAACCCAAGTGAGCTTGTGATCGCTTCGGAAGTTACGGTTCCAGATAAAGCCATGTCGGCAGTCGTTACCGGAGCAGAGCTGTTTTTACCACTGGAAGGATTAATTGATTTTGACAAGGAAATCAAACGTCTGGAAAGTGAACTGGAAAAGTGGAATAAAGAAGTTGAACGTGTCCAGAAGAAATTGGCCAACGAAAACTTTGTCAAGAAAGCACCACAAAAAGTAGTGGACGAAGAAAAGCAAAAAGAACAGGATTATTTGGATAAGCAGGCGAAGGTAAAGGCACGACTAACAGAACTAAGAGGGTAAAACAGAGAAGCTGCAGTTTAAAATAACACGGCCAGTTCTCGGAAAAAGGGATGCAATTCGCAAAAGAATTGGCATCCCTTTTTTGGTGAGTTTAACCGAGCATACAACACCATTAATGCGACATTTATAAGGAGATGTGACATTTGTCAAAGATTTTTAAGGGAAATTTCTGAATCATTTTTAGGTCGTGAAACTAATTATGTTAAAATAATTATAAGGTCTTCGTGTTTATCCCGCCTTAACGGGCAGTAAGACCCCCACTTCAAGATTTTGAAGTGGAACGAAAAAATAAGTGGGGGTCAACTGCCCGTAAAGGTCCGATTCTGTTCAACTAACATTCAGTGGCGGAGAAAGGGAACCCCCACTGAATGAAGTTTCACTTTATGCATCGGGTCATATGGTTGAGCAAGCGAAAGGAATTGAGTTTGTATATTTAATCAGGGGGATTTACGATGGAGATTAGGAAATTAAAAGAAAATGACGTCGAGCAATACCTTGAGTTAAGACTGGAGTCTTTGCAAAAAAATCCAGAAGCATTTGCCACTAGTTATGAGGAAGAAAAAGAACAACCAGTTGAACTATATAAAAACAGATTGAAAGAACAGGGCCTATCTATTACATTTGGTGCCTTTGAAAACTCGCAACTTATAGGCATCATTACTATTGTTAGGGAGAATAAACAAAAGCTTATCCATAGGGCTAATATAGTGTCAACATATGTTATTCCTCAAAAACGCGGTTGTGGAATTGGGAAGAAATTACTGGTACAAGCAATGAAAGAAGCACAAAGCATGGAAGGTATTGAACAGCTGTATTTAACGGTTGCTTCTAAGAATCAAGTGGCAAAGCATCTTTATAAATCAGTGGGTTTTGATTGCTTTGGAACAGATAGAAAGGCATTAAAATTTCAACATGCATATGTTGATGTAGATCATATGGTTTTGTATTTTTAGAAAGTGTGCTTCTGCGAGATGGCGATTGCTTCATAAACAATTACGTCCCTATCATACAAACAGGTCATTTTGTTGCACAGGGTGTATAGGTCAATAAAGTGAAACTTCATTTAGTGGGGGTCTTCTGTCCGTTAAGACGAGATAAAGGGGGAAGAAAATATTGTCCAAAAAACTTTTTGAACGTAATGAGGGAAATTTGGTGGGGCTAATATCTCTTTCTGTTGGACTTTTAGCTGCCAGCATAATTGCATCTTTTATAGACTTAGGTAGAGAAAATTGGTACTGGATAATACCTTTGGCTATTTTAGTATTCATTATTTATAAAATTTTAGAAGTGGTAATTTCACTCTTATTTAAAAATAGAAATATAAAAGTAAGCGAAGGATACTTCATATTGGTTATTGTTATTATAGCATTAATAAACACGTTTATTATTTATTAATCAAACGGGCGCAGTTGTGAAACAAACACTTTGCCTGAATCGGGCCAGTTAGTTGAAGAGGAAATCTCTTAAATAAAGTAAAGGATTATAGTATTTAAGATAGCTTTGAACCTAAGTAAGGATAACTTGGAGTCTGGAGGTATGATATTGAAATCAATTGAATTAAACGAATCCCTATCAACGTTTTTATCTACATACAAGCTATTTGAAGAAGATGAAATTCAGCAAGTCCAGTTACAACATCGATTAGACTTAGTGAAAGCATTTGGGGTAAAAAAAGGTATGCGTATATTAGAAATTGGCTGTGGTCAAGGCGATACAACAGTAGCATTAGCTGACGCAGTGGGGAAAAACGGAAAGATTATCGGAATTGATATTGCCAGTCGTAATTATGGATCTCCTTTGAGTTTGGGACAGGCAACAGACCTGATCAAAAAGTCTGCATTGGGAGAACGTATCTCGTTTCATTTTGAAATGGATTTTGAAACATTTTGTGCTAACGAAGTATTTGATATAGCAGTGTTTTCCCACAGTTCTTGGTATTTCAAAAGACCTGAGGATTTACTCCGTTATTTTAAGAAGTTGCGAAAAATGGCCAAACGTATATGCTTTGCGGAATGGGATCTTGACTTTTCTTACATAACCCAGCGATCCCATTTTTGTGCAGCTTCCATCCTGGCCTTACACGCTAACTTCGTAAATAATGATGGAAATATACAAAATTTGTTTCATAAAATACAAATTCAGGAGTTGCTTGAAAAGGCAAATTTCCGTATCGAAAAACAATGTACAGTCAATGCTATGTATTTACAAGACGCAAAGTGGGAAAAAAGTTATGCGAATAGCATTCGTAAAGACTTCCACGAGGTTCCTCCAATGATACAAACAATGGTTAATAGTTACTATCAACTGATGAATACATCAAATGACAATGAGCAGTCATTAAATAGTTTCATTATATGTGCTAGGTGATTTAAAGTTATCGGACTTTGTAAAACAAAGGGCTAGTGCTATATTAAATAGAAGTCTCTCTATTACACAAACAGGGATCGATTCTGGAACAAAGATTTGCGCACTGTAGTGTTGAATCGGACCAGATTGTTGGAAAAAATAAATAAGGGATGGTTGTTCGAATGAATACAGTCGAACTAAAAAATGGATCAGAGGCTGTCATTCGAGAGGTGATTCTGGATGACGCTGTTCAATTAGTAGATATTCAATTATCTATAGCAGAAGAAAATCTTTATATGGTGACTGAATCTGATGAATTTAGTCTGACAATTACAGAGGAGATGCAACGAATTCAAGGAAGTCTTGATAAACCCGGGAACACCATATTCGTTGCCGAAGTTAACAAGAACATTATCGGTTTTGTTGGAATTGGAAGCGAGACGAAAAAACGGAAGGCACATATAGGAGTGTTGGATATTTTTATTAGAAATAATTGGCGTGAAACAGGAGTTGGTACAGTTTTAATGGATACAATTCTCCTATGGGCTGGAAACGATCCACTAATTGAAAAAATAGGGTTGGCTGTTTTTGCGAGCAACGAACGTGCTGTTCATTTGTACAAAAAACTCGGGTTTTTAGTAGAAGGGCGTCGGGTTAGGGAACTGAAATTTAATAATGAAAAATACATCGATGAAATATTAATGTACAAATTGATCTAATTTTTGATTTCTGCTAAAGGGCGCTATTCTGTTGTAATACGTATGGAAAGGATGTTTCTTTGTTTTTCTTATATGCAGTTTTATTTATAATTTTTGGATATTGTTTCGTCTTGTCTTTAATTAATGCAATAAAGGGAGAAGTATCTCATCACCTTCCTGCAGTGCTTTTTGTTATCTGGTCTTCATTAGCGGCAATTGTTACTACGTTTCTTATGAGTTTATAAAAACAAACAGACGCAGTTGCGGAATAAATGCTGTTTCTGACCATTATCTGGAATAATTATATTTTTTAAAGTATGTTTAAAAAGTTATTTTAATGGTGAAGTTGTTATCATTGCCGCAAACAGGCCATTTAGCAGAATAAGTTATGTTAAAATTGCATCAGTTAAAAACAAGAGAAAGAAGGTTCCTAATATGGGTTCTACTATGGAAATTTTGCGTATTTTATTGCCTGTTGTAGTAGGTGGGATTGCAGTATTTGTAGTTTTAAGAATGAAATATAAATATGATAATGGCACTCTGGGTAAGAAAAAATCCAAAAACGCTCAAAATTTATTGGACAGTCTAATACCATTTGGAATGATGGCTGGTGTTAGATACAGGCGCTGCTCGAACACTGATTTCCCAAGATGCAGTGAATGATATTGGCCTAAATGTTGGCTTGGATGATACTTTTCATAGAAAGGTTGTCTAAAATTTTCATAAAAATGGTGACATTTCTCCTTTTTGCTGATAGAATAATTGTAAGTACATTTCCCCTATTTTTAACCACTTTTTTACCAACCCCAATTTACCTCATGGAATTTCACTTCCTTACGTATATTTCCAACATTAGATTATATGGGATGGTTTATTTTATAGAAAGGATCGCTGCTGAAGAGGGGGTATGAACTTAATATTTCATTAAGCAGGTGATATGATGGGTCTTGATATGTATCTTTTTTCTGCTCCAAGAATAAAAGATATGAAATTGGAAGAAATATTGTCAGTCAATTTGAAATTAGCTGACCTAAGAAAGGAAAACAATGAAACATTTCTGGCAATAAAAGATTACATTAAGCATTTTGAATTCTACGGTCATAAATGGGAAAGTTTATTAACGGAAGAGATGTATTGGAGAAAGGCGAACCATATTCATTCGTGGTTTGTACAACACATTCAGAATGGTATTGATGATAATGGTGCGATGTCGGAAGTGACACTGGAACAGCTTGAGGAGCTTTATCGATCCTGTCGTTTGGTGTTGAGAGACCACTCCAAAGCAATGGATATCTTGCCGAGAATGGCCGGTCCATATTTTGGGGACCTCAGTTATAATTTTTTATATTTGGATCAAGTGAAACAGACATCTGATAAACTTGAACAATTAATGCAGCCGGAATTCCTGGATAAAAACTATTTGCTTTATCAAAGCAGTTGGTGATGGGTTGTGGGAGGGCTTTGTGTATCATTGAGCCATGATATAAAGCATAAAAACCGATTAAACCGACAATTTATTAAACACGTTTCTGCTTATTACTGGATGACGCGGTGTAGATTCGTGTGTTAATGTCATTGTTTTTAGCATTTTAACCCAAAACTGCCCCCGTAAGTTCATATAAACAAAAAGCAGGAACTCCATCATCAACGGAATTCCTGCTTTTTCATAGAAAGTTTTTCTTTCATATGCCGACAATAAATTTCTAGGATATTGACATCACTGACGATACTCAATGTCCGCGAACCAACCACATCCTCTACCTCATTAAATACTAGATTTCCCTCGATATCGATCAGAAAATCAATCCCTACCATATCAAAATCAAAATGCCGAATGATGCGGTTGATCATTGCTGTCTCCTTTTGGCTCAGGCTATATCCTGTGACGGACCCACCCAGTTTATAATTTGCGCGGAAATCCGCTTTATTTTCACGTAATACTGCACCGACGATTTCTTTGCCGACCACAAACACCCGCACATCTTTCCCCAATACGACATTGCACGCCTGAATAATGACTTGATTGCCGGAAATAGTTGCTTTGTGCTCTTCCCACGCAGCCTGATGTGCTATATAGTAAACCTGCTGACCACCATGCCCTCCGGTTTCCTTGAGCACGAAAGGATAGGGAAGTGGCGGTTTTAGTGGCATACTGGCACGCTCCAGAAATATGGTATCAACCATGGGTATCTGAAGGTCACAGATATACTGGTGGGTTAATGCTTTATTATTGCACATGGCTGCTATATGGGCTGCATTAAAGACAGTTATCTCAAGTGCCTCCAGCTGCAGACTTAACAGGTGGTCAATCGTACGGCTAACTGCATAATCAGGTAGCTTTACCGGTTGATTTTTAATAAGAACCGAGCGTTTTTGATCGATAATGCCGATGGTTAGATCTTCTCGGCAGACAAGTGTAAGGGACATGCCTGCGAGATGGGCTTCTTCCACAAACCAGTCAATATACGCTTGGTTTTCGATTGCATCTTTTCTTTTGTATAAGAGCCAGCCGTCAAAACTCATGTTACATCTTCCTTATTGATATATTGTTTCTTGATATAGTGGATAATAAAATCGGCAACATTGATGTTTGTGCTAGTATACATGTTACGAATATGAGCATTCGAGTTTATTTCACAGATAATTGGCGTACCATCGAGGCCAAATAATAAGTCAACTCCCGCAAAGTCGGCGTCTATTGCTTTGGCGGCGGCAATCGCGAGCGATTCTTCCTGTTCGGTTGGCTGATATGCTTTCATGGTGCCACCAGCTGTTACATTTGCCCGAAAATCATCGGTAGCATGGCGGGTCATCGCTGCAACTACGCTGTCGCCAACAACATGCAGCCTTATGTCTTTGCCATAACTCGTTTTGATAAATTCTTGAAATACAAAGGGTCTGTCGGCGATTGCTTTGATTTTGGCATATATTTCTTTTTCAGAGTGAACGAGATACACTTGTTCCCCAAACGATCCATATGCTTCTTTCATGATCATAGGGAGTCCGAGCTGTTTGATAATAGCTGATACATGCTCTGTTGAAATCGTTGCCGAATCAAAAAATACTTTGGGTGCAATAATGGTCTTTGGTATTGGCAGCTGATGTTGGGCTAATACTTGATAGGTGGCAATTTTATCATCGCTGACCGCAATCGTATCGGCGCGGTTAAACACCCGCACACCTAACAATTCCAGCTGTTTCGCCAAATAAATATCTTTGTCTGTAAAAATAACAAAATCTGGTAAGATGGTCTCGCCAATGACATGAAGCTGCTGCGTGCTGATATAGGTAAGCAGCTCATTATTCTGATAGATGTGTGTTTGGATAGCTTGTTTGGCAGCTGCCCGTTGCAGCCATTGGGCAAAGTCACGGAACTTGTCCCCTGGTAATTGTCCATTATAAATAATCCATCCGGTTAGGTTCATAGGTAGATTCCTTTCTTAAAGCGCATGAAAATGCAAGGGCTATTCCCGGGTTGATATGCGGGTTCTTAGGTCGATGTTTTCCTGTATTCGGTTGAAGCCCGCGCATTTAGGTCGAAGTTTCCTTGTATCTGGTTGATGTCCACGCATTTAGGTCGAAGTTTCCTCGCACCTGGTTGATGTCCACGCATTTAGGTCGAAGTTTCTTCGCATCTGGTTGATGCCCACGCATTTAGGTCGATATTTCCTCGTATCTGGTTGATGCCCACGTATCTAGGTTGAAGTTTCCTCGTATCCGGTTGATGTCCACGCATATAGGTCGAAGTTTCCTCGCATCTGGTTGATGTCCACGCATTTAGGTCGAAGTTTCTTCGTATCTGGTTGATGCCCACGCATTTAGGTCGATATTTCCTCGTATCTGGTTGATGTCCACGCATATAGGTCGAAGTTTCCTCGCACCTGGTTGATGTCCACGCATATAGGTCGAAGTTTCCTCGCATCTGGTTGATGTCCACGCATTTAGGTCGATATTTCCTCGTATCTGGTTGATGTCCACGCATTTAGGTCGATATTTCCTCGTATCTGGTTGATGCCCCCGTATCTAGGTTGAAGTTTCCTCATATCCGGTTGATACCCCCGTATCTAGGTTGAAGTTTCCTCGTATCTGGTTGATGCCCCCGTATCTAGGTTGAAGTTTCCTCATATCCAGTTGATGCCCCCGTATCTAGGTTGAAGTTTCCACATATCCGGTTGATGTCCCCGCATTTAGGTCGAAGTTTCCTCGTATACAGTCGATATCCACGCCCTCGCCTTTATTCCCTCTTATTTAAGTATTTTTTCATCCGAATTCTTGCTATAATAATAGGTGTTATTTTGATTGGAAAAGCGGTGTACATATGTTTGACAATTTTCAACAGGTTAGCAGATTTTTTGCGAACCGAAAGCAATTTGGCATGAAGCCAGGTCTGAGTCGCATGCAACAATTATTACAGTTACTGGACAATCCGCAAAACAAACTCAAGGCAGTCCATGTCGCTGGAACGAATGGTAAAGGTTCGACGGTTCATTATTTGAAGGATGCCCTATTGGCCAATGATTATCGTGTTGGCGTTTTTACATCACCAAGTTTTCATGGTCTGACCGGGTATATCTGGCTGGATGATCGTTCCATAACAAAAACCGCCTTTATGAAATGCTTAAATGATATGTATCCGGCTATACAGACGCTGGATAAACAGGGCAATCATCCAACGGAATTTGAGATTATCACTGCGCTCGCATTTGTTTCCTTTGCTAGTCAGGTTGATCTGGCACTGATAGAAACAGGAATGGGAGGCAGAGAAGATACAACGAATTGCATTAATCCCTTATTTTCCATTATAACAAATGTAGCCAGGGATCATATGGCTTTTTTGGGTAATACCATAAAAGAAATCGCTGCCCATAAAGCAGGAATTATTAAATGGATGCGACCTGTAATTGTTGGTGATGTAGAAGCTGAAGCATTCGACGTCATCGCGCATGAAGCACAGCGAAATCATGCGCTGATGTACCAGTATGCTCGGGATTTTTGGATCACGGATGCGGATTCAACGGCTGATTCGTCATCCGCTTTCGTTTGGACAGATGGTGCCATATCAAGAGATGTTACGTTAACCATGCAAGGTCACCATCAACGCCAAAATGCCTCCCTCGCTATCATGGCATTATTTCTTTTGGATGACAAACACTATCCAATGAATTGGAAGAAGGCACTTGATGCGATGGCAAAGACCCATGTTGCTGGCAGGTTTGAATTGGTACAGCAACAGCCGCCTGTCATTATTGACGGTGCACATAACGTAGCGGGGACCCAATCCTTTATTGAAACAATGCTGGCGCACTATCCGAATCGCAATCGAAAATTGATTTTTGCCGGGTTTAAAGACAAGGAATTAGTAACCATGCTTGATCAACTACGTCCATATTTTTCATCAATTACACTAACATCATTTGATCATCCAAGAGCCATTAGCGCTGCCGCTTTGTTTCAAGCTGCCGGAAGGGAAACGTTCATGGTTAGCGAAAATTGGCATGATGCACTTAACCAGTTAAATGAACCTATGTCACCAGATACATGTGTATTTATAACTGGCTCGCTAAACTTTATCCTGGAGGTTCGGAATTACTTTACGCAGAAAAAACGAGATGCGTGATAAGTACAGTCCGAAAAATCTTGACCGTTTATGTTGAACGTTTTTTAACAGGTGTGACAAAACTCGCCTTACTTTTTGATAGAGCTGTGCTAGAGTGAAAAAAAAGCAGCAAAGTGAGGCGAGAACGTGAAGCTAAGAAAACCGATCGTAATTTGGATGAATAATAAAAAACAGACGAAATTTGGACAAGACCGCCGTAAACGTCGTCGGGTTATTCGTGATGAACAGGCATCTACTGTGGAACATACGAAAAATGATGATTCCATCCCCACATTTGAACGATCACACTCCTTTCCTGATAAACATAAGGGGTATAGGTTATTTGGGAAAGGGCAAAAAGGGCGGCACCTAAACCTGAAACCAATTTTAGTGGCGATCCTTTCTGCTGTTGTCGTGGGGGGACTTCTTGGATTTATTATGCTAAACATGTTTAACGGAATTGGCTATCAAACAAATGGTGAATCCGGACAGCAAAATTTGGCTGGTACCGGTTCTGAAAGTGATGCATCAAAGACGACTGCTCAAGGTTCAAGTATGACATTGCCTTCATTAAGTGCCTTTGTCTTACAGGGTGGCGTATTCTCGACACAGGACAATGCGAAACAATGGGTTGAAACATTTCAGCAGGCAGAACACCCGGCTGCCATCTGGGAGCGTGAGGGTCAGTTTACGCTATTAGCTGGACTTGCAGAGACAGAGGAACAAGCGAAGGCGCTTGCTGCTGATTTTACTGATGAAGATATTTATATAAAAGAGTGGAGCACAGAAGAGGCAGATATCGAGGGAACAGACCAAGAACAAAAATGGCTCCAAGCGTTCGTGGATAGATGGAACGATTCTGTTCATTTGTTAAGCAGTGAAAACGAATTGGATACAGAAGCTTGGCAAAAGTTAATGAATGATTTTCCAAAGCAAGCAAGCCATTTGGCCGCTTTTCAAAAGCAGTTAGCTGCATCGTTTAAGGAAATGACCGATGGGAACAACGCGGAGCAAACATTTCTCCTGGAACAATGGCAGCAATATGAAAAATTAGCAGCTGCTCAGGAATAAGCCGGGGCATACAGAAACAGGTTTTGGTCATGAAATCAGTGAAAAATGGAACCGCCGATAAAAGTTTCGAAACCGCCGTTAAATCGCGGAAAACCGCCGATAAACGAATCCAACCCGCCGATAAAACACGAAAGACCGCCTGTGTTCTTTCGCTGTTAATTGTATAACAGCAAATTGGCGCAGTAACTCCAAGTAAGCAGATTTTCAGATTATGCCTATTTTTACGATTTACGTCCTTAATTCGGCTGTAAAATGCATTTTTCCCTTAGCGTAAAATGATGTTTTACCGAATAAAAATAGCCTGGAAACACAATTTCACCTATTTGTTGAAAAACCGATTAACCGCTACGATTAGGTTACCAATAAAAAGGGGGAATTGTGTGATGCAGGCACCAACCATTATGATTAAGGATGTACCAAAAGAGGAGCGGCCACGTGAACGTTTAGTAACGCTTGGGCCGAAGCAATTATCGAATCAGGAGCTGTTTGCTATTCTGCTGGCGAGTGGGACAAAAGAAGAATCGGTAATGGTTTTAGCTCAACGATTACTAACCCATTTCGAGGGGCTGACTTTATTAACGGAAGCAACGTTCGAGGAACTGACAGCAATTAAGGGTATTGGCCCGGCAAAAGGGGTCCTGCTGCTGGCGGCAATAGAGCTAGGTAAACGGATGAACCAATTCAAACCGCTTGATCGTTACGTTATTCGCTCACCTAAGGATGGAGCGGATTATATTATGGAGGAGATGCGGGGGCTGAACCAGGAACATTTTGTCGTGCTGTTCCTTAATACGAAGAACCAGATTATCCATCGACAGACAATATTTGTCGGCAGCCTTAACGCATCAATTGTCCATCCGCGTGAGGTCTTTCGCGAGGCAGTTAAACGATCTGCCGCCTCCATCATTTGCGCTCATAACCATCCCTCAGGCGATCCGACCCCTTCCCATGAAGATATTCATGTAACACGCCGGTTAGTTGAATCCGGAAAAATGATCGGAATTGAAGTGCTCGATCATCTCGTCATTGGGGACCGTAAATTTGCATCGTTAAAGGAAAAAGGATACTTATAGTGAAAATTACACTATCTATTTCTTTATTTTTTTCGTATAATATGATAGACAACTAACAAATTGGCGCCATTTCAATCTTGTATTTGAACTGGCGCTTATTATGATTTAGAATAGGTGAAAAAAAGTTACTTTATGCCAATGAAATGTTAAAATAGATTGGTTAGTATGCATTGCATGAAACGAAACAAATCGATATAGTTAACCTGTAAGAGGATGACGCGTACGGTAAATAACTTTTTGAACAATTTATGTAGGCTTAAATTGGAAAGGGAGATTCATTTGGGAAGATTTAGTTTGTCACAGGACTTAGGAATAGATTTGGGGACGGCAAATACCCTTGTTTTTGTTAAAGGAAAAGGGGTTGTGCTAAGAGAGCCATCGGTTGTGGCAAAAAATGTTGCAACCGGTGATGTCGAAGCGGTTGGAAGCTCTGCTCGAAATATGATTGGCAGAACACCAGGAAATATTACCGTTATTCGGCCAATGAAAGATGGTGTCATTGCCGATTACGATACCACAGCCGTGATGATGAAGTATTATATTAAAAAGGCGATGCGAAAGCGTTCGGCATTTGTCAAGAAACCAAATGTGATGATTTGTGTTCCATCAGGGATTACCATGGTAGAAGAACGGGCTGTCATCGATGCGACGAAACAAGCTGGCGCAAAGGATGCTTTTCCGATCGCCGAACCATTTGCCGCAGCGATTGGTGCTGGCCTCCCGGTTTGGGAACCAACTGGCAGTATGATCGTTGATATTGGTGGTGGAACAACGGAAGTAGCTGTCATTTCGTTGGGGGGAATTGTGACCAGCCAGTCGATTCGGACTGCTGGTGATAATATGGATGATGCCATCACCCAATATATCCGCAAAACGTATAATTTAATGATTGGGGAACGATCAGCGGAGTCAATCAAGCTGGATATTGGAACGGCAGGCGAAGTAAAAGAAAATAAAGAGCTGGACATACGTGGACGAGATATGCTGACAGGCCTGCCTAAAACAATTACCGTAACAGCCAAAGAGGTGGCGGATTCGCTGGCAGATACGGTAAATGACATTATCAATGCGGTGAAAGTTACGCTGGAAAAGACACCTCCTGAGCTGGCAGCCGATATTATGGATCGCGGGATTGTTCTCACTGGTGGTGGTTCGTTATTAAATAATATTGATCAAGTAATAAGTGACGAGACGAAAATGCCTGCATTTGTCGCGGATGAGCCGCTCGACAGTGTGGCCATTGGTACAGGTAAATCATTAGAATACATTCAGCATTTCCGCAGCCATCCAAGTGTATCCACTCGTCCCACCGTTGAATAAGGTTGTGTTTTTATGCCATTTTTTAGAAAAAAACGCTTATTTATTATTTTAATTGGCTTTATTATTTTGGTTGCCTTGATTGGTTTCTCACTTAAAGACAGGGATAATTTGTCCACTCCGGAACAGTTTATTAAAGACACGGTAGGTATGGTCCAAAGTGTGATTCATACACCAGTCAAGTTTGTAACGGATATATTTTCCAATATAGACGATGTAAAGAATACCTATAAGGAAAACCAGTTGTTAAAGGAAAAATTGGCGGAATATAAAAGTTTAATTTATGAAGTTCAGGAAATAAAAGAGGAAAACAAAGAGCTGCATAAAACGTTGGACAAAACGGAATCCATTCGGGACTTTCATCCGATTCAGGCAAGGGTTATGTCACGTACACCAGAACGCTGGGTTGATCAAGTGACGATCAACAAAGGAACACAGGACGGTGTCAAAAAAAATATGGCCGTTATTACAGCGGACGGTATGATTGGGAAAATCCAGAGCGTATCTGCATTCTCATCCACGGTACAACTGCTTACCGGCTTTGACCAGTTTAACCGGATATCGGCGACCATTTCACGTGAGGGTAAAAAGAAGAACGTATTTGGTTTGATTGAAGAATTTGATGAAGAAAGCAATTCCCTATTGTTTAAAATTATCGATGAATCGGATAAAGACCTTAAAAAAGGAGAAGTCGTCGTATCATCGGGAATGGGCGGTGTCTTTCCAGCTGGTCTTACAATTGGCACAGTGAAAAAGGTTGTCCCTGATGAGTATGGATTAACACAAACCGCGCTGATTAAACCAGCCGCTAACATGTACGAAATAAATCATGTAATTGTGGTCGATCGTGACCTTACTGATAAGGATGAGGCGAAACAAGATCAGGGGGATAATGAATAATGAAGCGATTGTTATTACCATTGATTCTTTTCCTGATTGTGATTCTGGAAGGTGTTGCACTTGAACTATTACCGGCTCGTCTGGTAACTGGCGAGCTGTTAATTATTCCGCACTGGGCATTCATTTTTCTAGTGTGTGTTACGATATTCTACGATAAAGAGAATACATATACATCCGTGCTCTACGCTGTTATTTTTGGGTTGCTGATTGATATCGTGTATACAGGAATTCTCGGCGTTTATATGTTTATATACGCTTTGGTTATTTATATTGTGCATGGGTTAAAAAAATTATTGCACGCCAATTTTTATGTAACATTACTGCTGGGATTCATCGGTATCATGCTATCGGATATGCTCATTTATATTATATATTCGGTAATTGATATCACGGAGACGACATTCCATCATTATTTCATTTACCGTTTTATTCCGACTGTTTTGGCGAATTTACTCTTTTTACTGGTGCTATATCCCTTAGTGAAAAAGCCATTGGAGAAATGGAGAGAAGAGCAACTACGCACTTGAGTATAAGCAGCGGTCCAGGATGTGTAAATGGAACGAACGAGGTGAACGTGTATTGCGTGAACGTAAACAACTAATAACGATAAAAGGTACAAGGGATGGTCTGACGCTATTTATTGATGATTCCTGCTCGTTTGAGGATGCGTACCTCGAACTTAGGGAGAAGCTTACGGAGCATCCCAATAAAGAAGATCCAAGCGTAGCTGTTACTGTAAAATTGGGTAATCGTTTTTTAAATCCTGAACAAACAATGCAATTACAGAAGTTAATTAGTAACGATAATCATTTTGACGTGCAGTCATTTGAATCCAATGTCATCACAAAAGAGGAAGCATTGTCCTTAAAAGAAGAAAGTGAAGTAAAAGCGTTAAATAAAATTATTCGCTCCGGCCAAGTACTGGAGGTAACCGGTGACCTGCTTTTAATTGGGGATGTCAATCCGGGTGGAAAGGTTGTCTCTACTGGAAATATATACATCATGGGAAACTTGCGGGGTATTGCCCATGCAGGTGTAACAGGAGACAGGAACGCTGTTATTGCCGCATCCTATATGAAGCCCAGTCAACTTCGAATAGCCGATTATATCAGCCGTGCCCCAGATTATGAATCGGCTGGTGTGTACATGGAATGCGGCCTTATTGATGAAGCAAAGGATAAAATTATTATTGACCGGCTGCAAGTTCTTTCACATAGACGAAAAGATTTAAATGGGTTTGAAAGGAGAATGCTAAATGGGTGAGGCAATTGTCGTTACTTCGGGTAAAGGCGGAGTGGGAAAAACTACTTCCACCGCTAATATTGGTACAGCCTTAGCTTTGCTAAATAAAAAGGTTTGCTTAATTGATATGGACATTGGCTTGCGTAATCTTGATGTGGCAATGGGACTGGAAAACCGGATTATCTTTGATATTGTCGATGTGTTTGAAGAGCGCTGTAAACTGAAACAGGCGCTTATTAAAGATAAACGGTTTGAGTACTTATCACTGCTTCCCGCTTCCCAGACAAGTGACAAAGCGGCTGGTACAACGGAGTATATGAAAAAAATTATCGCGGAATTAAAACAAGAATTTGATTACATTATCATCGATTGTCCAGCGGGAATTGAGCAAGGATTTCAAAATGCCGTCGCCGGTGCTGACCGGGCAATTGTTGTCACCACTCCAGAAAAAGCAAGTGTCCGGGATGCTGACCGAATTATTGGCCTGCTGGAAAAAGAGGATATGGAGTCACCACAGCTGGTAGTTAATCGGATCCGCAATCATATGGTGAAAAACGGGGATATGCTGGATATTGATGAAATCATTCAAATACTATCCATCGATTTGATAGGTATTGTGATTGATGATGATGAGGTCATCAAGGCATCACACAAAGGAGAACCAGTAGCCTTTCATCCAAATTCCAAAGCATCGATCAGCTATCGCAATATTGCTAGAAGAATTCTTGGCGAAGCTGTACCATTACAATCCTTCGAGGAGAAAAAAGGGGTACTCCAACAAGTGAAGAAATTTTTCCGTATACGGTCTTAGATTTTCATATATTAGTAGCGTGTATTGAGCCTCTTTTAGACGTACAAGCAGTGACGAATGATTTGCGCATTCGCCGCTGCTTTTTTAATCGTCCAGGAAATTATAAATTTCTTCTAACCCCGCTTTATCCCGCCTTAATGGGCAGTAAGATCCCCACTTCAAAATTTTGAGGTGGTGGAGCTAAAAAGGATAAGCGGGGATCAACTGCATGACAAAGGTCCGATTCTGTGCTCAGCCTGCACTAGCACGTCTAAGTGCGTCGGACCTCCCACTGAATGAAGTTTCACTTTATTGGTATGCAATTCTTGTAAGATGGAGACAAACTACTTTCCTCATCACAATCAGCATTTAAATTGTTTGTTGACACGTTTTGATTACAGGTGTAGTATGTGATTACAAGTGTAATTCATATGGAAGCACACTTTTATATAGTTAAGCTCGTAACAGATCGGAAGCTTTTATATTTGAGTTTTGGTACAAATGGAGGGATGAAATGAAAAGATATGTGTGGCTATTACTTCTTGTTGTTGCTCTTGGGGCCTGCTCGAACCAGGAGACACAGGAAGATATAATGGACAAGTTTGTTGCTGCATGGAATGATAAGGATTTTGCAGAAATGTATACCTATATTTCAAAAGAGACGAAAGAAGAAATAGATAAAGAGAACTTTGTGAAGCGTTATCAGACCATTTATGAAGCAATTAAGGCCGAAAACCTGACTGTGGAAGCCGTAGATGTCTCTGAAGAGGATAAGGATGAGAAAGCGCCTCGTCCGTATAAGGTAACGATGAACACCATCGCGGGAGAGGTCATTTTTAATGGGGATGCTTCTTTGGTTGAAGAGAAAACAGAAGAAGGTGATACGTGGAAGGTGAAATGGGATTCTTCATTTATTTTCCCAAAACTGGATGATGGGGAAACTATTCGCGTGATTTCCGAAGAACCTATGCGCGGTGAAATTCTGGACCGGAACGAACAGGGCCTGGCGATAAATGCTGCTGTTGATGAAGTAGGTATTGTACCTGGGAAAATGGATGACGATACAATAGCTGAAGTATCCGAGCTGATAGATGTATCTAAGGTAGAAATCGAAACAGCACTTGACGCTGAATGGGTTACGGATGAAACCTTCGTTCCAATTACTAAACTCAAGCCGGGGGAGGATGAAATGGCAGAAGAATTAGTAGAAAGTGCAGGTGTTATGACGCAAAAAACTACTTCCCGCTTCTACCCACTTGCTGAAAAAGCCGCTCATCTGACCGGTTATATTAGAGAAGTAAATGACGAGGATCTGGATGAATTGCCATCGGGTGAATATGGTAACGGGTCGGTAGTGGGCAGTTCTGGTCTGGAGAATATCTATGAAGAAAAATTGCACGGAACTAGAGGCTGGAAGATTTATATCCCGGAGAGTGGGGAAATCATTGCTGAAAAAGAAAAGGAAGACGGAGAGGATGTAATCACCACGATTGATGCCGATTTTCAAAAGAAAATGTTCAAGGAAATGGATGGAGATTCTGGTGCTGGTGTAGCACTGCATCCGAAAACAGGAGAAACACTTGGACTTGTAAGTACACCGGCTTACAATCCCAATTATTTTGTGTTTGGTTGGCCTGAAGGAGAGTTTGAAAAAGCAAATGATGATCCCCGGTCTCCTTTTTCCGCAAAATTTAATAAGCGCTACGCTCCTGGATCTACCATAAAGCCAATTACTGCTTCCATTGCGCTAAATAACGGCAGTTTGAAGGCTGGAGAAAAGAAAACGATTGAAGGTCGAAGTTGGCAGCCGGATGCCAGCTGGGGAGGATATGAAGTGACACGCGTCTCAGATCGTTTAACAGAAGTCAATCTTGCGGATGCATTGCTGACATCAGACAATATTTATTTTGCGCAAGCTGCACTTGATACAGGTAAAGCTAATTTTACAGAAGGGTTGCACAAATTTGGGTTTGAAGAAAAAATACCATATGAATTCCCGATAAACAAGTCTAAAATAGCAAATGACGGGTTGGATAAGGATATTCTTCTTGCTGATACCGGTTATGGACAAGGACAAATGTTAATGTCTCCTGTTCACCTGGCTGCCGCCTTTACGTCATTTTTGAACGATGGCGATATGTTAGCCCCAACTTTAGAATATCAGGAAGAGCCACGTGCCGTGTGGCAGGAAGAGGTAACTCCGGCGGAAGATACAGCAATTATTTCAGAAGGGTTACGCCGTATTGTGGAAAATGAACAGGGATCCGCATACAACCCAGTGCGGGAAAACCTTACGATTGCAGGAAAAACAGGGACAGCAGAACTTAAATCATCGAGGGAAGAGAAAAATGGAAAAGAGAATGGCTGGTTTGTTGCTTATGACTATGAAGACGAAGATTTGCTGATTGTAATGATGATTGAAGATATCAGTAACCGTGGCGGAAGCGGGTACACCGTGAATAAAGTGAAAAAATTGTTTGATTAAATGGAACGGTTAGACAGTTGAATATTTTCATTCTTTTACTGGTGATCATTCATTTAAAAGTAATGGATGCTATTACCTATTATCGGTGGAATACTCTTATTAGGTTATTTTTACTCGTGAAATGAGATTCCGAAAACCGCAAAGAAGATAGTATTATAATGGTTCCATATGTTGTATTAGGTCTTCATGCTTCGGGAATATAGAAATCAGCTGTCTCGCTGATTTCTAACAATCTGACAACGGAATAGTCGTGAACGTTTTTCTTCACATAACTTGTCCCGCCTTCACATACAATGGTAAAAAGTCTGTTGAAGGAATGAGGAGAATGAGCGAAAGGGTCAAACAAGTACGTAAATCAATCGAACAGCGTAAAAAAAACCAGCGTACCTTATCCACTAAAGGGCTGGAGCACAAGAAAATAAGTCCGGTTTTTCCCCAGGAGGAGGAAAAGCATGGGTACTACCCGACACTGCCTGATGGTTTAGGATCGTCCCATAAGGCAAATCGGGGCAAGTGGGTATCCGGGATGATGCTGAAGGGGATATTGGCTGTTATCTTATTTTTTGGTACAGCACTTATCTATCAGACAGATTCCGAAGCGTTCCAAAAACCGGTAAAATGGACAACCACAGCGTTAACAAAGGAGTTTCCGTTTGCCAAGGCGAACCAGTGGTATCAGGAAACGTTTGGCGAACCGCTAGCATTGGCGCCCGAGGATAAGACAAGCGAAAATCATTCCGAGGCAGTGGAAGCATTAGCCCTCCCTGTGAATGGGACAGTAGAAGAGTCCTTCCAGGTGAATGGCTCGGGGATCATGATTGCGCCAAAAGACTCGGCGGAAGTTGCTGTGTTACGCGAGGGTGTTGTTGTGTTTGCCGGGAATGACCGTAAGACGGATAAAACAGTCATTGTACAGCATACGGATGGGAGCACATCAACATATGGTTATCTGGATTCGATCGATGTGCATTTATATCAGCATGTAACCGATCACCAGACCCTTGGAGAATTTGAGCCGGATGAAACGAACAAGACCGTGTTTTTTGCGATTGAAAAGGATAACCAATATATGGACCCGGTACAGGTAATCAAAGTCAATGACACGCCATAACTATTTACCGGCGATTCATATTCATCCCATTCTCCTAGTATTTATTGCGATTTCATTCGTTACCGGGACATTTACCGAGTTAATGATCATTCTGTCGATCGTACTGATCCATGAATTGGGACATTATACCATGGCAAAGGTCTTTAAATGGCGGATTCGCAGCATCATGCTGTGGATCTTCGGTGGTGTGATGGATACGGATGAACATGGAAACCGTCCAATACTTGAAGAAATACTTGTCACCATTGCCGGACCATTGCAGCATGTTCTTATATACGGGATCATACAGATCATCGCAATGAATGAGCTCTTCCCGTCATCCGTTATTATCATAATGGTCCATTACAACACGCTAATTATGTTGTTCAATTTATTGCCACTTTGGCCGCTTGACGGTGGGAAAATTCTGTTTTTACTGCTTTCATCGTTTTTAGCTTATCGGACAGCATATCATTCGGTGCTGGTTATTTCATTCGTTGTCTGCCTTGTGTTTTTGGTATTGCAGTTATTTATTTTTCCGTTTACATTAAGTTCATTCTTGCTGTTTCTGTTTTTGCTGAAGGAAAATCGAATGGATTGGAAGCAACGATACTATGTATTTATGCGATTTTTATTAAAACGATACCAAGGAGATACGCCGATTAATGGGATCCGGTCGATCGTGGTATCTTGTGAAAATAGTATGCTTGACGTATTTGCACGCTTTCATCGGAATCAAAAACATGCCATCTACATCGAATTTCCAGGGGATAAACGTAAGACTATTGCTGAAAATGATTGTTTACGGCAATTCTTTTACGAGAAACAATACAATAAAACCATTGGAGAAATTGCCAGCTATGCCGATTAAATGATCGGCAAGATGTTTTGTAAGTGTAAAATATTTCTCGAGGGTATTTGAGCGATATTCTAGCCAAAAAAGAAAAGGCACTCTATCATAAAATGT
>NZ_JBCLVH010000033.1:0-36912 GCF_039548255.1 Lentibacillus songyuanensis | reverse complement strand
ATCCGCCCGTAGCGATCCCGGACGGCGGCAGCGGCACTCGTATTTAAAAATCAACGTCCTTTTTACGTCGCAGTTTATACATATTTGAACGTATAAAATTTTATATGTTCCTGCTGCAAAGAAAAATCCGAACGAATACAAATTTCAGTTGTAGAAACTTGAATCGTTCGGATTTTTCTATAACCAGAACACTATTGTCCCGGCCTTGTTTCTTAACATTTCAACCAAATTCAGATATACCGGCGTTCAATTCAAACTAGTTTATTTATTCTTCGGGATATAGTTAAATATCTCCCCAGTTTCCATGACTTGAATAAATTTCATGAGCCATTTATAATAATTTTGTGCATAATGAAGCCGCTCAATATCATTGTTAATCTTCTCTTTTAATGCTTCATCATCGGTCTGTTGCACAATTGACGTTAACTCCTCAATCGTCTCATCCGCTTCTTCAATATTTGTCTCCGTGTGCTGACGCCATCTATTCCCAAACAGCGAGGTAAAAGATTTATACCAATCGTCCTCTGTTTGATATAAATCTTTACGAATCCCCCGCTTAAATGTTGATTCCACCATCTTCATTTCAGATAGTGCCCGCACGCCTGTTGACATACTTGTTTTACTCATTTCCAAAGCTTCCCGCATATCGTCCAATGTCAAGGGTTTATCAGCAAAATATAACACCCCGTACAGCCTGCCCACGGATGAAGTGATACCATATAAATTCATGTTCTTTGCAATTACTTGAATAAATTTTTCAATTGTTTCCTCATACTTTTCCCAATCCTTTGAGACCTGTTCTTCTGACAATGGATGTCCCTCCATCTGGTTATTATCTTTATACATAAGCGATTATCTGGAAATAGTTTATCATTATTTATCAAGAAATGCGAACAGTATTTTCTAAATGAACGATATTCTCGTTATAAACCGTATTTATTATCTCATTTTTACAGGTAAACAAAAGAATTTGTTGATTTTTAGTGATTTCCGCCAAAATTTTCATCATATTCTCTGAACGTAAAAGATCAAAATGAACAAATGCATCATCAATGATAAATGGCAGGCTATGCTTCTCACTCATCACTTCACTAATTGCAATCCGTAACGAGACATACAGCTGGTCAGTGGTTCCCCTTGATAATTCGCTGACCGTATACCGTGTATGATCTACTGCAAGTACCTCCATCGGCCTTTCATCTTTAGGCGCAAAAACTTGGCTATATCTATTGTTCGTTAATGCGGCAAAGTATACCGCCGTTTTCGCCATCACTTTCGCCAAATATTTATCCCGATAATCTTGTTTTGTTTCCATTAATAGCGCCTTTGCGGTTTTTAATACGGACCATTGTTGGGCAAGCTCCTCCAATTGTTCCTGCTCCATATGGAACCGATGCAGCAGTTGCGAATATAATCCGGAGTCCTCCATTCGGGCTAATTCCGCATTTAGGTCAGCTAGTTCTTGCCGTTTGGCATCCAGCGTTGCTTCCACCGCTTCGATGGCAGTTACATGCTGCTCGCGCTCTTCTTCCAGAACTTGCTCGTTTAAAGATGCATCACGTAACTTCTCCCATTCTTCCTTTGAAAAGAAAAAAGAAAGCTGCTCATTGGTTTCTGTTAGCTTTGTCTGAAGCTGATTTCTTCTCTCCGATTCACTTGCCTTTTGGAAAAATGCTTCTTCCGTATTCACATCAGCTGATTCATATAATATTCCCAATTCCTTTTGATAAACACGCATTCGCTGGTTTATCGTTTCCTGTTGGGACAGGTTAGCGGTGATCCAACTTTCATACTGTGCGATTTGTTCGTTTGTTTTCTGTTGACGATGGATAAGCTGCTTTAACTTCTCTATTTGTTCTGGAACTGTTTTACTGGTTAATTCCCACGTTTCTGCCTGAAAAAACATATGTAATTCCTGCTGAAACGTCTCCATCTGACTGTATAATTGTTTGCGTTTTTGGCATAGTTGCTTGCCTTCTGTGTACAGTTGCAATACCGATCGTAATGAATGATAAAGTGACGTCCAATAGGGTAATTCAACATCCATTAAAAACGGATAAATCTTACATTGCTGCTCCATTTGCTGATTGATTCGCTGCTGTTTTACTTCTAACATGTTCTTTCGTTCTGCTAGCGTTAAAAAGGATGCCTCATTCGCTTTCAGTTGATCCCGGATGGTTGCAAGTTCCGCCATCTGCTGGTCATTGGTTTCCAACAGAAGTTTCGCTTTCGTATACGCTTCTTGTGTTACAGTTGGAGGTGTTGCTTGCCCTTGTTGCGGCTTGAGCAGATATTCCATTTCCTTGATCGAACGTGTCAGGAAAGTCTTGGAACCAATACCAATGGCAATAATAATCAGGACTACAGGCAACATAATTTTCATGTCCAAAAAGGCTAAACCAGCGACCGGAAGCATAGCGGCGATGAAGCTCCAGATCAAGATCCGCCGTGCTGTCTTTTCCTTTTGCCGTTTGAGAAGCTGCCATTTCCCAGCGTTGTCCGAGCGATCGGTTAATTTCTTGGCATAGGTTTGATGTTGATACATGTGCACGGTATCCGTTAACTCCTGGACATAGGAATCAGTCAACACCTGGACTCTCACCTGTTCTTGCTGGGTTACCAGTTCCTCGTGCTGCCGTTTGGTCACTCGTTCCTCTTGTTCATATTGTTCCCATTCGAGCTGTATTTGATTTGTTTCGCTGACAAGTTTATTCCACGTCTCTTCCGTATGAAAAGCTAAAACAATCGAATTCAAATCATCTAGGCCCAATCCGATATTTAATTGATCCAGCAATGTCTCTTGTCGCATCTTTTTTTGCTGGTATGCCTCGTTTAGCTGTTTCAGCTCTTTTTCTGTTTCAATATAACTTTCAGATTCCTCCAGTAGCTTACTCGCTTGTTTATACAGGGTATTACTTACAAGTGATTGCGTTAACTGTTCTTGCTTTTGGCGATATGTTTGCAAGTTTTCCTGTAATACAGTTAATTCACTTTTTAGTGGTAAAAGCTGTTCTTTTACTGCATTAAAGCGTTTTATACCATCTTCCGGGAACGCAATCGCATCTGGGAATGTATGTAATTGATTCGCATAATGTTGGTATTGCTGAATAAGAGATAACGCCTGCAACTTTTTTTCACAAGCAGCAAGCAGTTGCTTTTCTTGTTGTAACACCGCTTTTTGCTGAGCGATCTCCGTTTCCAACGCTTTCACACTATCTTTGGTACCCCGATACGTCGCCTCTTTTTGTTCTGCATCTTTTAATGAGACGTGCCATTTATATAACGAGGCAAGCTGCTGATTGATCGCCGGTTTTTTTCCATAAGGTTTAAATAAGTCAGCTATTTGTGCATCCAGCCGTTTTTCAATCGACTGAATATTTTTTGACCCTGTCAACCCAATGCTCAGTAAAATATCACCAAGGTCCGCTTCCTTCATTGCACTTAAACCTGCCAAGTCCTCCGCAGAGAATGAAAAGATCGATTGATATGTCTCATACGTCATTGCATTGAGACGATCCTTCAACCATGCTTCATCCTGCACCTGTCCATCGTTCATATAACAGACTGCTGCCCCATTTTTCACCGCGTCATACCGTTCAATGGTATACTCCCCTAGCTCAGCATCGTAAAGCTGCAATCGTCCCCCCATTTTCGCCCCTGTTTTTGGTCGGAACATCTCGCGTTTTCTTGGCGGAAGACCAAATAACATAAATAAGATAAATTGATATAGTGTTGATTTACCTGATTCGTTTTCGCCATATAAACAGTTCAACCGGTCCGGGGAAAATTCGATCGTTTTGTCATACCATTTCCCAAATCCATCAATGGCAGCCCGGATAATGATCATACCGATTCACCTCCATGGTGCAAAAGCTCCTGAAGCAAATACTCCTTCGCTTTTTGTTTAATCATTTCTTCCTCGGTTGCCGATAAGCGTTTTAAATGTTTACGTGCCTCACGATGCTGATATAACTCCTTAACGAACGGCTGGATAGACGCTTGATCCGCCTGTCGAATTAATTCACCAAAAAAATGCTCTCCCTGTTTCAGCATCTCCTCCGTATGATTTACAGCCTTGTCCAGTCGATGCTGATAGATATACAACCAATTTACCCGCTCGATAAATGACTCATTCATGAGTTCAATAATATCAGTGATCATTCCTTCTGTTTCCCACTGCCTATGTTCCCCGGATGAACCTGTCAACAATAAGGAAATAAGCTGTGGTCCTGGATCCAATTTTGCAGTGAACGTATTTTGGATGACTGATTCTAATTGATGAATCTGGTGACATGCAGCGATATCGATGGCAATTGCCTCAAAGCGAATAGCTTGAAGCGGGATAAACGATGTCTTGGTTTCTTTTTCGTTCATTTCCACATAGTAGCAGCCTTTTTCACCCGATTCTTTCCGATGACGCCCCTGGATATTGCCTGGATAGATAATTGGCGGATGCTCGAATAATACAGCTCGTTTATGAATATGTCCTAATGCCCAGTAATCGACATGTTGCTCTTGCAGCTCCGACAAATAAAACGGGGCGTACTTATCATGGTCCGTGTTACTATGGACACTTCCATGCAGCATGGCGATGTGAAATGGAATTCGTTCATTATCTATCGCAAATTCCATTGCCTTATTGGTAAGAACCGCCCGATTCTGATAGCTGAACCCCGAAATGGCTGCTAGTTGCTGCCCATCTTTTTTATAGACAAATGAGCGAACCGTTTCATCTGGAAAAACAAATACGTTATCCGGATAGACAATCGGATAGCGATTCCCATTAATATAATCATGATTTCCATAGGACATGTATACCTGAATCCGGTGCCTTCGTAATTTTTCAAATACATCTCTTAATCTAACTTGCGCTTTCAGACTTTGCTGTTCATTATCAAACAAATCCCCAACAAGCAGGATAAAATCAACTTGTTTCTCAATCGCAGTCTCCGCTAATCGGTTCAGTGCGACAAACGTACTTTCTTGAATTTCTTTAAAAATAGCTTCCGGAACACGAGCCATGCCTTTAAATGGGCTGTCCAAATGAAGGTCAGCCGCATGAAGAAAGGATAATTGCTTTGGCATTTTTCCACCACCTTTCCTTTTATCTTACCAAAGGATACAATAGAATGCACGTTCGAAAAGTGATGGCTTGACGCTTCTGATGGGAAGTCGATGTTTTCACTAATTTGGTTGATGCTCCTGCCGAGAGGTCGATGTTTTCACTGATTTGGTTGATGCTCCTGATGGTAGGTCGATATTTCCGCTAATTTGGTTGATGTGCCTGTTGATGGGTCGATGTTTCCACTGATTTGGTTGATGTGCCCGCTAGTGGATCGATGTTTTCACTAATTTGGTTGATGCTCCTGCTGAGAGGTCGATGTTTTCACTGATTTGGTTGATGTGCCCGCTAGTGGGTCGATGTTTTCACTGATTTGGTTGATGTGCCCGCTAGTGGGTCGATGTTTCCGCTGATTTGGTTGATACTCCTGATGAGAGGTCGATGTTTCCACTAATTTGGTTGATGCTTCTGCTGAGAGGTCGATGTTTTCGCTAATTTGGTTGATGTGACCGCTAGTGGGTCGATGTTTCCGCTGATTTGGTTGATGCTTTTGCTCGTCAATCCAACAGAAAAGGACCACTATTACAAGCGGTCCTCCCTTTCAAATCATCTATTCTTTTTTCGATAATTTCAATGCTTTTCCCAGATCCTTAAGTGATCCTGAATTTCCATACATGAGCACTCCACCCTTGTAAATTCTGGCACCGATAATCGCCAACAGGACAATTGTTACCATTAATATGCCGATCGACAGGGCGACTTCCCATATTGGTACATCTACCATGCCAACGCGTAAAAACATTAGCATTGGACTAAAAAATGGAATATATGAACTAATTTTAACAAAACTCGACTCCGGGGCATTTAATCCAAACATAGCGATCATGAAGGCAGCAATAACTAGAAACATCATCGGCATCATTAACTGCTGCACATCTTCCGTACGGCTTACTAACGACCCAAGCATCGCTGCCAATGTCGCATATAATAAATAACCAAGCAGGAAAAAGACGACTGCATAAACAAACAGAGATAATGAAGCACCTTTTATGCCAAAGTAGTTAAAAACCTCTCCGGTCATGTCACTTTGTTTGCTGGTAACCATGATATATCCTGCACCTAAAATCACTACAAGCTGGGTTATCCCTACGAGAGCTATCCCAATAATTTTTGCAAACATCTGCGTAATAGGTGATACACTGGATACCAATAGTTCCATCACGCGGGACGATTTTTCTGTTGCCACATCCTGGGCAATCATTTGACCATACATTAATACGGTCATATATAACAAAAATAACATAACATAAACAATACCGCGCGCCTGGCTCAGCTCCTCATCCGTTTTAGCACTTTTGTCCAGTGACACCGTATGAAAGCCCACAGGAGCATAAATTTCAGCCAATTGTGCTTGATCAATCCCCGCTTGCTGCGTTGCGATTGAAATTTTAAGTTGCTGTAATTGTTCCTCAATTGTCGTTTGCTTTTCAGAATCGGTAATGGTATTGGCGTAATAGCTAGCTTCCGGTAATTGATTTTCATTGGACGATAAGCTAACCAATGCTTGATAATCTTCATTCTGGACTGCTTTTTTTCCCTCTGATTCTGAACCCTCAAAGGCTACCAGTTTGATACCTTCATCAGCATCCTCTACACCCTTTTGCAGTGGTTCAAATAGTTCTCCCGTTTCATCGATTACTGCAATTTTTCCGTTACCATCATCGGAAAATGCCTCAATAAACGTTTGGATATTCGAAATTGCAAAAATAAGTACCAAAGAAACCAGCGTTGTGATCAAGAATGACTTGGCCTTTACCCGGCTCATGTATGTGTGGGATAAAATGATCCAAAATTTATTCATACGCGTCACCTACCTTCTCAATGAAAATATCATTTAACGATGGTTCCTCGAGCTCAAATTTCCGAATAAAGCCTTTCCCCTGCAATGCACAAAAGATATCCTGCGACACGTCCTCGTTTTCAATTTGCAGGTTACAACCTTCTGTTAACGGCTTGTATTGAATAACTCCTTTGTAATCCCGCAAGAATTCCAGTGATCTGTCCGCATGAATCAACAGGTTTTTCCTGCCAAACGATCGTTTAATATCACGCAGGCGACCTTCAACGACCTGGTGGCCTTTATGCAAGATACACAAATGCTCGCATAGCTCCTCCACATGCTCCATGCGATGCGAAGAAAACACAATCGATGTCCCTTGCTCTTTTAATGCAATCACAGCTTCTTTTAACAACTCCACATTAACCGGATCGAGCCCGGAAAATGGCTCATCCAGAATCAACAGCTTTGGTTGATGAAGCACTGCCGAGATGAATTGAATCTTTTGCTGATTCCCTTTAGATAATTCCTCCACCTTTTTCTCCAGATACTCAGGCACCTTTAGCCGGTCTAACCAGCCTTTCAATTCGGTAAGTGCGCCTTGCTTTGTCATCCCGCGTAATTTCCCTAAATAAACAATTTGATCCTTTACCTTAAGCTTCGGGTATAGCCCCCGTTCTTCCGGTAAATATCCGATTAAATGGCTCTTATTATAACCAATTGAATCTCCATTCCAAGTAATCGATCCCTTTGTTGCATCCAGCAATCCAAGGATCATGCGGAATGTTGTTGTTTTTCCCGCACCGTTGCCACCGAGAAATCCGTACATCTCTTTTTCCGGAATTTCCAGTGACAATTGGTCAACTGCTGTGTGATTGCCAAATCGTTTCGTAACATCTGTCAATGTTAGTGTCATCCAACCCTCTCCTTTTCCATTTATGTTTATTTCACTGCTTGCTGTTGGCATACGCAGATGTCAGCAAAAGTGTAATATTATGAAGTATGTAAAGTGCCGTTAATAGAAAGAAACTGAAACCTATCCCGTCAAACATAATGACAATCGGCCATGCAATTAACATGATCACGAGTGTCGCATCCCAAGATCTGGCCTTTGCTTGATTCTGGATCGTGTAATAGCGTTCATCATACCGGTAGTTTTTCTTCCCGATATGACGTTGAAAGAAAAACAGCGCAATCAAAAACACATAATTCCCCAATAGTATAAGAATCACGTACGGATCTTCCAAAAACGATTGACTAAACATTTTCATCCCCCTCAAAGCGAAATAATTCCTCAATCGAACACCCAAAAACCTGGGCGAGCTTATGTGCCAAAACAAGAGAAGGCTTATACTTCCCTTTTTCCAGTGAAATGATCGTTTGTCTGGATACTTGAAGTTTTTGGGAAAGCTCATCCTGGGTCATATCCATCGCTTTTCGTTTTTCTCGAATGAACGACATCATCGCTTATCCCTGCTTCCATTTAGGTAAAGTGGACTTTACAAAGAGTATATATGGATTTGCACGTTTTGTAAAGTCCACTTGACAAAATACTTATCAAGTTTTAGCAGGATTTTTACCATGCATGTCGAATAATATAAATAAGGAAACCTCAGGAGGGATAAAGCAGATGCGAACGTATGTATTAACGGCTTTTGAAAAAAGTGGTAAAAAGTTGCTTGACGAATCATTCTCAGCAGAAAACGATGCGGAAGCAAAAAAGATCGGCCAAGCCCGACTTGAAGATGAAGGGTACAGCGAGCATACCCATCGTTGTGTATCCCCAGAAGCAAAGTTAGTGTTATTCCATCGATAAGATACTGATACCGTGTCAGATTGAGACTACTGAAAGCTACCTTCTAAACCGATTGTATGTGAAAGATCGTGAGGTTACATCGCTCAATTTAACGGTGAGTACATACTTTATCGGTGATTTTTGCAATTTAGCAATGGTTTATCACATTTATCGGCGGTTTCACCAACCTTTATCAGTGATTCACTTTTCAGTAGTCTCTCTTTGATCCAGTTCCCCACTTGGATTTACCTGGTAAGTGCTAATTTTGCATACGTCAAAAAGACCCGGAAAAGTTTCCGAGTCCTCGTATGTATTCCTGTATTCTCCTTAATTTTCTTCCGTATTTCCATAAAGCTCTTCTAAAGGCTTCGTGATAATCTGACTAACATCATTAATAACTACATTCAGGCGCTGTTCATGCTCCATCAGTTTGGAAATGGTTTCATGCTGCTGGACAAGCTCGACAATATGACGGGCCTTTTCCACTTCCTCTTCGGAAATGTCTTCACCCTGCATTTGCTTTTCCTGTAATTCCATTTGCGTATTACGAAAATTATCAAACATTTGTTTCGATGCAGGATCATTCATGACAATTTCATAGGCATCCTTTAACCCTTTGAATTCATCACTTTCCCGGATAGCCTGTTCCAAATCATACGCACTGTCGTAAATATTTGGCACGATCATTCCTCCTTCAAATTTGAACTAAACCAACTATAACAAAGGAACAATCATCTGTATACCATTTGAATAAATTGATTAAGTTGTTTTTTTGCAATGCTGTTTTATCGGCTTCTAGCATACCAGATACTTATCATACCATGCTATAATAGAGTGAACAAATTTACTTGACTACGCCTGAAAAGGGGGTATTAAATATGATTGAAACATTACAAACGATCTTCCCATCATGTACGTACAGTAACGATGCAAAAAGTGTCACAACGGCAGCTTATCAATGGTTTATTACAAAAGAAAATGAAATGATTGGCATACGAAAAGATGAATTAATGAACAGGGATCTAACATTATTATCCGCGTTTTTAACTCCTTATCATGTAAAACTGCCGGCAATGAGCCGAAATGAACAACTTTGGACGAAGCTGGTTCATAACGGAGATATCCCAGCAACCATGCATCATGTGAACAACTATCGATTCGTTTATTTTTCATTTCCCATCAATCAACTGGATCCTAGTGCATTTAAGGAAGCAATTCAAGCTATTTTCACTAGTGAAATAGCAATCCTGTGGGAAAATGATCATACCGGAATAATCGTAGAAATAGATGATAAAGGCCTTTCCTATGAGCAAATTGTCGATGTACTGATGAGTGATTTATATGTAAAAATTAAATTTTACGTTGGTGAGTACCACAAGGATTTGCAACAGGCTAAATCCTATTACAATCGGTTATTAAACGATGCTCCTGCTGCTTTTAGCTATACAAAAGATAACGTAATTTCGTACATGTATGCGATCCCTTATTTAATCGTCGATCAAGCGGACCATACTTTCCTGCAAATGCTTGCGGAAACCGTTTTAAAAGATATATTGCAGGATGCGGAAATACTGGAAACCATCGAAGCGTTTATCCAGCATAATTTAAATATTTCTGTCACAGCAAAGGTATTGTATATGCATCGAAACAGCCTCCAATACCGAATTGATAAATTTATTGAAAAGACGGGAATAGATATCCGGCAATTTCAGGCAGCCATGACCGTGAAATTAGCATTATTGGCAAAAAAACATCTGGACTTGTAAATATGCCCAAAACCGCTGGACATCTTTGGGCATGTTTCACGTATCGATTTTCCCGTAAACCTTGTACAATAAATGAAAGAGCTTACATTGGGGGAATGAAAAATGGCTGAATTACGTTTAGAGCATATTCAAAAATCATATGACAAGAAAGCAATTGCAGTCGATAACTTTAACCTACATATCCAAGATAAGGAGTTTATCGTGTTTGTCGGTCCATCTGGATGTGGAAAATCAACTACATTACGAATGATTGCCGGTCTGGAAGAAATAACTGGCGGGGAATTATACATTGATGATAGAAAAATGAATGATGTTGCCCCGAAGGATCGTGACATCGCTATGGTATTCCAAAACTATGCCCTGTATCCGCATATGAATGTATATGATAACATGGCATTCGGATTAAAACTGCGTAAGTTTAAAAAGGATGAAATTAAACAACGAGTGGAAAATGCTGCTCGAATTTTAGGGTTGGAAGCCTATTTGACTCGAAAACCAAAAGCGCTTTCCGGTGGGCAGCGGCAGCGGGTTGCGTTAGGCCGGGCGATTGTGCGTGATGCTAAAGTGTTCTTAATGGACGAACCACTGTCCAACCTGGATGCCAAGCTTCGCGTACAAATGCGGGCAGAAATCCAAAAATTGCACCAACGTCTGCAAACAACAACCATTTATGTTACCCATGACCAAACCGAAGCAATGACAATGGCAACTAGGCTTGTGGTAATGAAGGATGGTATTATTCAACAGGTTGGGGCACCCAAAGAAGTATATGACCATCCGGAAAACATGTTTGTTGGCGGATTTATCGGCTCTCCTTCCATGAACTTCCTTTCTGGGACATTAAAGGATAGTGCCTTCCAATTAGGTGAATTAAGTGTTGCCGTTCCTGAGGGGAAGATGAAATCACTACGCGAAAAAGGCTATGTGGATAAAGAAGTTATTCTTGGTATTCGTCCAGAAGATATCCATGACGAACCAGTGTTTATCGATTCTACTCCAGATACAAAGGTCACTGCCACCATTGATGTTGCCGAATTAATGGGTGCGGAATCCTATTTATATTCGAAGGTGAGTGAACAGGAGTTTGTCGCTCGTGTTGATTCCCGGTCTGATATAACTGGCGGTGAACGTGTGGATTTAGCCTTTGATATGAACAAGGTCCACTTTTTTGATAAGCAAACAGAGCAGTGCATCCGCTAAATATGTAGGAATAATCAAACTGGAAATCCGATACAAAAATAATCGAGGGATGTCTAAATTGACATCCCCCTTCATTTAGATGAGTGAGTTACTCACCAAAGCCATTGTTATTAATATTGTTGTCCATTCATTTGTTGTTGTGCAGTCGCTACAAGACGCTTCGTAATTTCCCCACCAACAGAACCGTTAGCACGAGAAGTAGTATCAGCGCCAAGGTTTACACCAAATTCAGAAGCAATCTCCGTCTTCATTTGATCAAGTGCTTGTTGTACGCCAGGTACGACTAATTGGTTTGAGTTGTTGCTAGCCATGTTTATCACCTCCTGTAATAACTATTGTCTGCACTTCGACAAAACTTATCACAGATTTACACTGGTAAATTGTGCTTGCAAAGCCAAACCTTTTTATGCCGGGACACAGTGTCTTTTATGAATTACTAAAAAATGTTTTACCGTTTAGAAGTTGATCGTTTTTTACTGCCCTGGCTCGATCAACTTATCATTCAACCCGCTTCGATATTCAACAGTTCTATAAAAAAGCTCATTCGCTAACGAATGAGCTTTTTCGATGGTAAAGAAAAATTATGGCGCTATTATGCTCGTGCCAAAACAGAGGAAATTTAGCTGGGTCTGTCGCAATGCCAAACTGACCTGTATCCTCTCGTCCGGCTCCAGCGCCTTTGTTCTATAATTATTTCGGGTAGGTCATCTCTTTTGGATTAACATATTGATCAAATTCTTCAGCAGTTAGCAATCCCAGTTTGACCGCTGTTTCTTTTAATGTTGCATTATCAGCAAATGCCTGTTTGGCGATTTTAGCAGCATTTTCATAGCCAATGTGTGGATTTAACGCGGTAACAAGCATGAGAGAATCGGTTAGATTTTTGTCGATTTGTTCATGATTTGGTTCGATTCCTTGAACACATCGCTCATCAAAGGAACGCATACTGTCCGCTAGTAACTGGCTGGATTGTAAGAAATTATAAGCAATTACCGGCTTAAATACGTTCAATTCAAAATTCCCTTGACTTGCCGCAAAGCCGATGGTTGCATCATTTCCCATCACTTGTGCCGCAACCATTGTCACCGCTTCACATTGGGTCGGATTGACTTTACCTGGCATGATTGAGCTTCCCGGCTCATTGGCTGGAATCGTTAATTCACCAATACCACAACGCGGTCCGCTGGCCAACCAGCGTACGTCATTAGCGATTTTCATTAAATCGGCTGCCAGGCCTTTTAATGCACCATGCGCATAAACGGATTCATCATGACTTGTTAATGCGTGGAATTTGTTTGGAGCAGATATAAAGTTCTTGCCGGTTTCTTCGTTAATAGCTTTACAAACCTTTTCAGAAAAATCAGGATGCGCGTTAAGACCTGTCCCAACTGCTGTTCCACCAATGGCTAATTCTTTTAGATGATGGAGACTTTCCGTGATCATGGTTTCCGATTTTTCCAGCATCCGGTGCCAACCGCTAATCTCTTGGCCTAATGTTAATGGTGTTGCATCCTGCAGATGTGTCCGGCCGATTTTAACAATATCCTGGAAGGCATCCATTTTTACCTTCAACGTATCTTTTAGCTGATGTAACGCTGGAAGCACCACATCTTCTAATTTGAGAACAGCTGCAATATGCATTGCCGTTGGATACGTATCATTGGAACTCTGTGATTTATTAACATCATCATTAGGATGCAAGGTCCACTCGCTATTTTGTTCGTTTAACCATTTGTTTCCCACATGTGCAATGACTTCATTAGCATTCATGTTCGACTGAGTACCACTTCCTGTTTGCCAAACGACTAACGGAAAATGCTCGTCCAGTTTACCAGCAACAATCTGATCTGCAGCATAAGCAATGGCCTCGGCTTTTTGCCCTTCTAATAAGCCTAGTTCACTATTTGCTTTAGCAGCACTTTTTTTCAATATCGCAAACGCACGAACAATTTCCATTGGCATTTTTTGACCGCCGATTGGAAAGTTTTGTTTACTGCGTTGTGTTTGCGCGCCCCAATATTTGTCAGCAGGTACTTGAACTTCTCCTAATGTATCCTTTTCAATACGAAAATCCATCGCTTGTTGCCTCCCCTATGTAAGCTTTCTATTCCACTATCTATTGTAGTATAGAGTTAACTGCAAGACAATTTTTTTGCAGATAACCTTGAGATTAAACGATGGAATTACAAAATCCCGCAAATTTTTCGTTCCCTTTGTAAGCATGGTCTTTTATAATAAAAGGAGAGAGAAATAAAATGAGAAGGAGCGCCTTTCATGCCTAACATTTGGACACATATCGCATTCTGTAACGATACAATAGATTCGGTTGCCGATTCAAATCTGTTTCTGGAACACAAGCATTACATGAACTTAGGAGCACAAGGGCCAGATCCATTTTTTTACTACAACTTTTGGCCATGGGTGAAAGAGGAACCAATCCACGATATCGGCACGGCATTGCATACCAAACATTGTGGTGATTTTCTCTTGAAGTTAATTACCGGAGCTGATGCATTAAATCCAGCGAGCCAAGCTTATGTCTTTGGGTTTGTCACTCATCATATTCTTGACCGCAATGCCCATCCATACATTCATTATCGTGCAGGCTATAAAGGCAATGACCATCAACGCCTGGAAGTATTGATTGACACTTTGATGATGGATCGCAAACAACTGTATACATGGAAAATGCCTGTTTACAAAGAAATTGATGTTGGACATGCGTTACGCGCAGAACTTGTCGAACTGTTATATGCAAATATTCAAACCTACTATCCGGCAATCAACCCGAAAGATGCAACATATATTCAAAAGGCCTATCGAGATATGAAATTAGCCCTGAGAATACTTGCTGACCCTCATGGATGGAAAAACAAATTACTCCGGTCACTCGTATCTGCCTATTCGCATCAGCCAATTAAATCGGACACAGACTATTTGAACCTGAACCAAACGACTTGGTATCATCCGGCAACAAAAGAACCGAGCAACCAAACGTTCCTGGAACTTTATGAAGCAGGAATTGCAGAAGCTAATAAAATCATGCCATTAGTATTGGACTATTGGCGGGGGCTTGAACCAGAAACCACCATCCAGCAAATTGCAAATCTAATCGGTGATATTTCCTATGATACCGGCAAACCATTAGCATTACAGTTGGAAAATAAATATAGTGACGCGATTGTATAATGTACAAGGCCGGGTGCTGAGGATAACCCGGCCAATGCATATAGCTACTTCGGTTTGACCACTGCTTTTTCTGCATTAATCGTATTCCGTTGTGCTTCTAGGACACCTTTGTCAATGTTCACGAACCGCAGCAGAATTATTCCAACGATAAAGAAGAAGGCGACGGAAACAATTCCCAGCCTGCTTGACCCTGTGAGCTGCCCAACCAAAGCAAACAGGAATGGACCAAAAACTGCCGAAAATTTAGACGAGATGCCGTAAAATCCGAAGAACTCGGCATGCTTATTTGCCGGTACCATGCGTCCGTATATCGAACGGCTTAATGATTGCGCACCGCCCTGAACGATTCCAACGGCGAATGCCAATAAATAAAAGTGCAATGCAGATGACATGGAATATCCTAATAGTACGATCCCAAGATATGTAAACAATGTAATATACAGTGCTCGTTTAGCCGTGATCTTCTGGGCCAGCCATCCAAAGAAAAATGTACATGGGATACCAACAAATTGTGTAATTAATAGTGCGGCGATTAATGAATTGGAATCAATCCCAATATCACGACCATAAATAGTGGCCATTTTAATAATGGTAGAAATCCCGTCATTATACATCCAAAATGCCAATAAAAAAATTAATAAGTGCTTATAATGCTTCATATCCTTAAAGGTTGTCGTTACCCTGGTAATACCTATCCTTATATACGATTGATCACGTTTAACTGCTGTCTTTTTCTCCTCTTTAATATTTCTGAATAAAGGAAGCGAGAAAAGAAACCACCAGATTCCGACACTAGCAAAAGAAACTTGACTTGCCACTGTAGCATTTGCCATGCCGAACCACTGGTATTTTAAAATCATTAGAATATTGATGGCTAGTAATACACCACCACCGATATATCCAACGGCATACCCGCCAGTTGACACTTTATCAATTGTTTCTTCATCCGTGATTTCCGGTAAAAAAGCATCGTAAAAAATATTCCCGCTTGAAAAACCGATTGTTCCAACAATGAGGAGAATCGAAGCAAATAGATAGTCACCCTCCCCTACAAACGCCAGTAAAATACTTGCAACAATACCCATATAGGCAAAGAAGCGCAGGAATTTTTTCTTTGCGGCAGAATAATCACTAATGGCGCCCAAAAACGGTGCCAAGATTGCAACAAGTAGTACGGCAATTGATTGAGAATAACCCCAATAACTAGTTGCCAGCGATTTATCAACCCCAACAGCAGCCACATCATAATAAAAAACCGGCAACACAGCTGCCATAATTGTCGTCGCAAAGGCAGAATTGCCAAAGTCATACATCATCCAGCTAATGGTTGCTTTTTTATTTTTCATCAAATGAAAACACCTCCTTTTATAACCAGCATATCAAAAAGATCTGCAAAATAGGAGTGTTTTCTAAAAATTTTTAATAGAAGCTAACAGTATCTCTGCTAATCATTATCTTTTAACCTACCTCCTCGATCGTTGCAGCAGTCTGGGTGGTTTCCTCTATAGCTGCTGTTAATTTGGTCATTCGATTTGTTTGTTCGTCTACCATCGCTTCAAGCTGCTGAATCGTTGCATTGGTTTCTTCGATTACGGATGCCAGGTGATCAACCGAGGAGTCGATTGTTTCGGTAGACGTTTGAATATTCTTTGCCTGGTTGTCGACTGCACCAAGGTATTGAGCGAAGTTCTCCAATCGTTCAGAAATCTTCGCAAAGTTCACCTTAGCCACTTTTGCCTGGCCTGTATTGTCCTGCAGCTCAACCGTTTTATCATTAACCTCTTGTCGTGCTTCTTTTGCATCATGTTCAATTGCCTCTTGATTTGCGCTAATTTGTAAAGCTGTTTGCTGGGATACCTCGGCAAGTTTACGTATTTCCCCGGCAACAACAGCAAATCCATTACCAAACTCGCCTGCATGTGCTGCTTCAATACTGGCATTTAATGCAAGCAGATTGGTTTGTTCAGCAATATCCTTTATTTTTGCTGAAAATACATTATTCTCGTGCATGCGTTCCACCAAATTATCCATCGTTGTTTGTAAAAGCTCAAACGACTGTTGAAAACCTTCCAACGCATCCGATAACGCGTCAACGGAATGTTGTCCTTTTACTGATAACGTTTTTAATTCTTTTCCATCATTTATCGTTTTAGCAAATAAGCTAATCATGTCTTCCAGGCTTCGGTTTGTATGTTCCGTAGTTGTGGAAATGGTTGCTGCAGTTTCTGCCTGTGACTGACTCGCCTTGGATATATCCTGGAATGCCGCGCGCATTTCGTTCATCGATTGAGCATTTAACGTACTGTCTTTTTCAATTATGTTCATTTGCGACCGAACGTTTTGAGCCCCATTATGTACCAATCTGACATGTTGCGTTTTAGCTTCTGATTGTTTCTCACTTTCTGTAAGCGCAACCTGTACATTCGATAATAATCGCTGTGCTACCTTTACCTGAATGACCAGCACCAGAAATACCAGGACAAAGAATACAATCGTAATCGTCATTGCCCGTAAATCAAAACCGAGCAACTCGCCCTTTGCAATCACAAAAAACGTTAATAGACCAAGACCAAGCACTCCTCCAGTTACTAGAACAGCAAGCGACAACGACATAGCTGCTACCGCAAGCAAATAGAAGGCAAACAACATATTTGTGACGTAATCAGAGCTCATAATAACGACCAAGGCTGCGGCGGTTAAACAAATGACTGCAATATATGGGATAAGTGTTGCATACATTTTTTTATACTGAAAAAACGCGAGCCCAGCAACAGTAATTCCCCCTCCAATTCCAAGGGTGATTAAATTAGCTTTCGGTGCACCAACAATGAATTCAGCACCAACACCTAAAAATATTGAAAATAACAACACATAAACCATGACACGATTTTGCCGATACAAAATCCGCCTGTTCTCGTTCATACCCGCTTCCCCCTATGTTTCCTTTCACTTTCTTATGTTGATGTACTTACACTTAGAAGTGAAAGTTTTAAAATTCATTAACGTGTGGTTAAAAAGAACTAGATTTCGCCTTAAAAAAAGCTTCACCTTTACATGGGTGAAGCCTTTTCGTCCAGCTGCTTGGCAGGGCGAACAGTCATACATCGCTATAGTGGCCTTACCAGCATTTATTCCAATTTATTCCCAAATGAAGTGCTTATATTCCTTGCTTAATCGCAAAAACGCTTCTTTATTCCCATTGTCGATCGCTTGATTAATCGCTGCTTCCAGACGTGTTTTCTTCCAGGTAAAGCATAATTCATCCAGCAACATTCGTGATGTTAGCTTCATTTCATACGGTATTTCCCGCTTCGCCTGCAGAACCTTGCCATTGTATCGATAATAATGATACACCAACTTTTGCTTTTTCATGGAACACATCCTCCTTGTTCCTTTTTTCCATTATCCTAAATCTTAAGAATAATTGCAAGTAAAACAAGAGAATTTATACCTATACCTACAAATATTTACTTCATGAAACATAATTTGCATGTTTCAATACATATAACCACATGCTTGAATGTTTCTCTAGACCCACCATATACTACTTTGGTAGACTGTTGAAGGACAATAGATACGAAAGGCAAACTTATGATTACAAAATAGTGCCTGATGCAACAAGACACCGCAAGTCAAATGGAGGCTATAGAAAATGAATCACGCAAATGATCTGAAAAAAGGAGAAAAAGGTGCTTGGATTAGTATTTGTGCATATCTTTTTTTGGCTGCTGTAAAATTGTTCATGGCCTATATTGGTGATTCCGATGCATTACGTGCTGATGGGTTGAACAACTCAACCGATGTCGTCGCTTCCATCGCCATCCTTGTCGGATTAAAAATATCCAGAAAGCCACCAGACAAGGATCACCACTATGGGCATTACCGTGCCGAAACCATCGCAGCCTTATTCGCGGCCTTTATCATGATTACCGTTGGCTTGCAGGTTATTTATGAGACGTTCCAAAAATTAATAGCTGGGCAAACATCGCAGCCTAACATGCTTACGGCTTGGACGGCAATTGGTGCAGCATTAATCATGTTTATTGTTTATTATTATAATAAACAGCTTGCTCAAAAAGTACAGAGTTCGTCCCTGTATGCAGCAGCACAAGATAACCGCTCCGATGCCCTGGTTAGTGTTGGCGCATTTGTTGGTATCATTGGCGCACAAATCGGGTTATATTGGCTGGACCCGCTAGCCGGATTTATCGTTGGGCTGATGATCTGTAAAACTGCATGGGATATTTTCAAAGACGCCACACTGACATTGACCGACGGATTTGATGAAAGGCAGTTGCAGAAGATCAAAACAAGCATTGCTAACGTCTCCGAGGTAAAAGAAGTATACGATGTAAAGGGAAGATTTCACGGAAGTCAAGCGTTTATCGAAATCACAATTTTGGTCGATCCAGATCTGAATGTGGTAGAAAGTCATCATATCACCGAGCGGATCGAACGATTTTTGGCCCAAAAACATAATATTCCCTATGCGCATATTCATATTGAACCATATCCGAAACAGCGAAAATAAACATACTGTTACACCCAGTCCAGGGGTAACAGTATGTTTTTATGCGTCATCATTTATTCAATTTTGTCAAAAGCGTATCAAGGTCCTCCCAACCATAGGCGGTTTCCTGATACGTCCCCTCGCCAATCGTTGTTTCTTCCTTACCAACCGGTTTTGCTGCGTATTTTTCGTAAAATCGGCTGGAAGGATTTTGCGTTAATACCCAGACAAGCAATGATTGGTATCCGTACTGCTTAATTTCTTCCACAAGCGCCTTTAGCAGCATACTGCCTAATCCTTTACGCTGGTATTCGGGCAGAAGATAAATCGTATAAATTTCTCCGTCATATTGAAACCGTCTTGTTCGTTCAGGCCCTCCCGAAATAAAGCCAATAACTTGTTTCGCTTTATCCATTAACACAAACGTCCACTGTTGTTTCTTTTGCATGCGGAGTACAGTCTGCCAAAGGATTTTTCGATTTTCAAAGGTGGTATTGGACAGGTCCTTTTCATCGACCAGATCTGTATAAATATTTTTCCAGCTTTTTACGTGAATGGTTGCAATAACTTCCGCGTCTGTATAAACTGCTTTTCGAATGGAATACATATGAAATCCGCTCCCCCAAACAAAACCTTTATATAACTGTTATCAAAAAAACGGTAAGAATAGCACCTAATACAACCAGGATGACGTTTAATCCGATAAACGCCAGAATAATTGCAACAACCCCGCCAATGATTCCGATGTGTGGCTCCCCCGCCTTGACCGACATGATTCCCGGAAATATTAATGCCCCAAGTGCCGCAAATGGAATCGCATTTAACCAACGATTTGCCCAGTTAGGAAAATGAATTTTATCAACAATATAAGCCGGAATTATCCGGGGAATCATGGTGGCAAGTGACATTCCAATAATAATGGCAATAATCATGCTTCCTTGGCCTCCTTCAGCAAAAAAACACCACTTAACCCGCCGAGAACAGTTCCGATCACAATTGCCCATCCATCACTCATAAATTGGCTGCATAACAAGTTAATCAACATAGCAATAATGGCGATACATCCAACACGAATTTCTTTTTTTACGGAGGGAACCAGCAGCCCAATAAACATAGCATAGAGAGCAATTCCCATACTTTGACTAAGGGTTTCAGGAATGATCTCTCCCAACACTCCCCCAAGCAATGAACCCACAACCCATGAAGAATATGCAGTTAGCATCAGGGCACCGTAAAAGCAGGCTCCCTTCTCTTCCTTTGCCTCCTGTGTATGTAAGGATGATACGGCAAATGTTTCATCTGTCAGCCCTAATGATAAAGGAACCTTCCAGTTTAGTCCAATTTCGCGAAATCGATTCATAAACGATAAACTCATCACAAATTGGCGAAAGTTGAGCACAAATGTTGCAACAATAATCTCTATCGCTCCTGAACCAACCGCAATCATGTTAGCTCCCATAAATTGACTGGCCCCGGCAAATACAAGCACACTCATCATCGTTAATTCGATAAGTGTCAACCCTGCTTGCTTGGCCAATACTCCATATGTGAGCGCAATTGGCAGATACCCAAGCATAATTGGAAAGCCAACCGCCACTCCTCGTCGAATCATGCGCATTGACTGGGAAGCAGCCTCCTGTTTGTTCATCGCGTTTGTCGCCATTTTCTCTATCTCCTTAGCATTTGAAAATTTACGCTATTATACCTGATTTATGCTAATTAAAAAAGTAATTGGTCTAAAAAGTGATATTGACAGTGAACGGTTGACGATGTATATTCGACATAGAATAATACGATTAGCCGAGAATGAAAAATAGAATCTTTCTGAGCAGTAATAGAGATGAGGCGGCTGGTGAAAGCCTCAGCAGGCCTGATTTAAAATACACATTCAGTTAAACCGAATCATTTGTGCGACTAAGTGGATGACAACAATCATCAAGCAGGGTGGTACCTTGGTGTAAAGCTTCGTCCCTAATATGGGATGAGGCTTTTTTGTTATTCACTCGCCACACTCCATCAGCCAGGATAACGAATCATCAAAAGAAAAAGGAGGAAGCACCATGTTTCCAATACGACCAAAATATAATCCCGCTGTTTGGGAATCCATCATTTTCTTTATATTTATTATTGGGGTTATTAGTTTTTTCATCATTAAATTGGAAACACCCCCACATATTCCCATTACGCTAGGAATCTTTATCCTTGTCGCATATGGGTTAGTTAGAAAAATTTCATTTAAAGACCTGGAGGAAGGAATGATCTTCGGAGCGAAATCTGGAATGGGGGCTATTTTCTTATTTATGCTGATTGGTGTGCTCATCAGCAGCTGGATGATTAGCGGCACAATCCCAGCATTAATCAATCTTGGGTTTCATTTTATTGGCGGAACAGGTTTTTATGCGATCGTATTTGCAATTACAGCTATTGTCGGTGTCTCGCTTGGCAGCTCACTTACAACGACGGCAACGATTGGGGTCGCATTTATCGGCATGGGAAGTGCTCTTGATGCTTCCATGGCCATCACCGCCGGTGCCATTGTTTCAGGAGCCTTTTTCGGGGATAAGATGTCACCATTATCCGATACAACCAATTTAGCATCGACCATTGTTGAGGTTGACTTGTTTGATCATATTAAACATATGAGTCTGACAACCATTCCGGCATTTATCATTACCATTATTTTATTTGCGATTCTTTCCCCGAATGGTTCTGTACCGTTGTCCAACATAACAGCATATCAACATGCACTGGAAGAGGCACAGTTAATTCACTGGACATCGTGGCTGCCGCTTCTTGTATTAGTTGTCTGTACCATTTTTAAAATACCGGCGTTCATTGCATTAGGTTTAAGCAGTTCACTGGCAACGTTGCTTGCGGGAATAACCAGTCACCTTACCTGGACTGAACTATGGAATACATGGTTTAACGGCTATACCGCCAACACCAGCTTTGAACCAATCAATGAACTGTTAACCAGGGGCGGCATTACAAGCATGCTGTCAACGGTCTCTCTCGTTATCTTAGCATTAGGCTTTGGCGGACTATTATTTGTAACTGGAATTATCCCTTCCATTCTGAATGCATTTAAAGAAAAGCTGAAACGAGTCCGGACCATTATTATTTCTACCGCTATTACTGCAATTGGAGTAAATGTATTTATTGGGGAGCAATATTTGTCTATTCTTTTAACCGGCGAAACATACAAAAGCATCTACAATCGAGCAGGGCTGCCAAACAAAGTACTATCACGGACATTGGAGGATGCAGGAACTGTTATTAATCCGCTGGTCCCATGGAGTGTCTGTGGAGTATTTATTGCTGATGTTCTAGGTGTTTCCGTATTAACCTATCTGCCGTTTGCCTTCTTCTGCTTGTTAAGTCCATTTATTACCATTGTATTTGGAGGAAGGAGTCAAAAATCTGGGACTACCAGATAAGTGGTCTTAGTCGGCGTACGGATGATAAATTGCGAGCATTAGCCAAGTATAGGGAAACATCGCCCTGCATTCGGGGAAACACAGACCTGAACCCGGGAACATCAACCGAATTCGGGGAAACATCGACCTGCACTCGGGAACATCAACCGAATTCGAGGAAACACAGACCTGAACCCGGGAACATCAACCGAATTCGAGGAAACATCGACCTGCATTCGGGAACATCAACCGAATTCGAGGAAACATCGACCTGGACCCGGGAACATCAACCGAATTCGAGGAAACATCGACCTGCATTCGGGAACATCAACCGAATTCGAGGAAACATCGACCTGGACCCGGGAACATCAACCGAATTCGAGGAAACATCGACCTGGACCCGGGAACATCAACCGAATTCGAGGAAACATCGACCTGGACCCGGGAACATCAACCGAATTCGAGGAAACATCGACCTGCATTCGGGAACATCAACCGAATTCGAGGAAACATCGACCTGGACCCGGGAACATCAACCGAATTCGAGGAAACATCGACCTGCTCTCGGGAACATCAACCGAATTCGGGGAAACATCGACCTGGACCCGGGAACATCAACCGAATTCGAGGAAACATCGACCTGCACTCGGGAACATCAACCGAATTCGGGGAAACATCGACCTGCACTCGGGAAAGGGTGATACATCGTTTAGTGAGAACAAATTACACCCATCCTAAGCTTAATCAGTACAAAAAACAAAAGCTGACGAGACCAATAGTTCGTCAGCTTTCCAATCGTTTAGCCAATTTCTGCAATCCTTCTAATAATCGAGGTGAAGGACGGCAATATAAGGATTCCTCCATTACATGAATATTTCCCGCTTTGATCGCCTTCATATCCTCCCAGCCCGGCCGCCTTTTCACTAATTCGGGGCGCATCTTTTCTTCTTTGACACCAACCCACACCATGCAAATATGATCCGGGTTACGCTTTTTGACGTCATCCCAGCTTGTTTGGTAATTAGCTACATCTTCCGTAGCATAAATATTATACGCACCAGCAAGCTGACTAATTTCGGTAAGCCAGTTCACTTTCCCTGGTGTAAATATCGGTTTTGGCCACCATTCCCAATAAAGACCCGGTTTTGTATGTTTTTCCTGTGCCTTCGCTCTAAAAAATGCGATCTGCTCTCGAAAGGCAGCTGCCTTTTTCTTACCAAGTGCTGGAACTTGTAATGCTTCCCCAACGGCCTGGATATCGTCTGCAATTTCTTCCAATGTATTCGGATTGAGAATGATGTACGGGAGGCTTTGTTCATCCAGTGCAGCAATATTCCTCTCCATACCCGGAACACTCAATGAAGCCAACACAATGTCTGGCTCTAAAGCAGCAACCTTTTCCATATCAATGGCCAAATCCGGTCCCAATTTTGGAAGATCACAAACCTCGCCTGGCCAATCCGAAAAATTGTCCACCCCAACTAACAGATTCGTTTTCCCCAAATAAGCAACAATTTCTGTATTGCTTGGGCAGATAGAAACAACCCGCATCACTAACTCCCCTCCCCTTAAAAATTCCCTGTCAAACCTCAGACATCCCGATCCTGCTCCGTCGTAACCAATGGGCCGTCTTTCGTGATAACGATGGTATGTTCATATTGGGCGGATCGTCCTCCATCAACCGTTCGTGCTGTCCAGCCATTGTTATCCATTTTACTTTGCCACTCGCCTTCATTGATCATCGGTTCAATCGTAATCACCATACCTTCTTTTAACCGAAGTCCTTTATTTGGCAAGCCAAAATGCGGGATGTGCGGATCTTCATGAATTGTTGGTCCGATTCCATGACCCGTGAAATCACGTACAACAGAAAATCCTTCCCCTTCTGCATAGGTTTGAATCGCATGGCCAATGTCACCAATCCGGTTACCTGCTTGTGCCTGTTCAATACCTTTATAAAGTGCCGTCTTGGTAACCTCCATTAACCGCTTACCAACCGGATCCATTTCGCCAACTGCATATGTCCAAGCTGAATCTGCTAAACCGCCATTTAGATTGACAACAATATCAACGGTTACCATATCACCTTCTGTCAGTTGTTCATCGCGGGGAAACCCATGGCAAATCTCATCATTGACCGAAGCGCAAATGGCATACTCATAACCATTAAAACCTTTTTGCTCAGGTGTCGCCCCATGTTTGGCTAAGAACTCCTCCACAAATGTATCAATTTCTTTCGTCGTAATACCTGGTTTAATCATTTTAGCAATTTCTTTATGACACGCAACCAGCAAATCCCCTGATTTTTGCATCATTTCAATCTCGCGTTTACTTTTTCGTGTTATCATAACGTTCTTCCTTTCAGCCATTTCTCAATCATAAAGTGAAACTTCATTCAGTGGGGGTTCCGACGAACAGGACGTTCTAGGGCAGGCGAAGGCATAAGTCCGTGACGGTTTTAGTCTGCCCTTTCTCTCCCACTGAGACAGGAGAACAAAGGCTAGGATCTCAACATCTGAGTTGCAACGCCTTTGTGACCTGCATCGTGCAGGTCCGAACAGAATCGGACCTTGTCATGCAGTTGACCCCCACTTATCTTTTTAGTTTCACCTTAAAATCTTGAAGTGTGGTCTTACTGCCCGTTAAGGCGGGATAAAAATTATCGCACTTTCAAGTGTAACATATATTTATTTTAACATACGCATAAACGAATCAAAAAATTACGATCGTTCATTGTGTATATCAGCCATTCTATCGTTACTTTATCAATTATTAAGAGTAATCATGACACATCACCTTGGCAAAAACAAAAATGAGAAAAACTATTACCGCCCTTCCATGTTAGTCACTTTTACATACATTGTTTAAAAGAGGGGGTGAGATTAAGTGAGTGAACATGCAGGTGGCGGCTGCGGTGGTGGCTTTGCCTTTATTGTCGTGTTGTTTATTTTATTAATTATTGTTGGTGCCGGCGGATTTGTCGGCGGCTATAGCGGCGGTGCCCAAGGCGGATACGGTGGCTATGGTGGCGGCTGGTGTTAATTTAATTACTGCCATGTAGATAAACTATGTGTAAAGGGGGGAATCATTCATGGGTGCAGGCTTTGCGTTAATCGTTGTATTGTTTATTTTGCTGATTATTGTTGGTGCAGGTGGCTATGGCGGTGGCGTATACTAATCATGATACCTGAACGATGGCTTGATGGGTATTGAAAATACGCGATTTTGACTACTTCCATTCATTTCCTGGGCCCGAAGAAATCCATTTGTCCATTCCCCATAATTCAAAAAACGAACCCTCCCTCATTGAAGGGTTCGTTTTTTATTAAAAATAATCCTTTACATTATATACCTTACCATTCTCCATATTTGATTCATCAGTTAGTATGTCGACTAACACACCACCAACTGCGTCTGTATTTTTCAACAAATTTTGTTGTTTATAGTTACGAAATGTATCCACTTCAATAAAGTCATCGGCAGAAGTCGCTCGAATCGTTTCCTGCATTTTGGTATCCATCACCCCGGGGCTAAAGGCGATTACCTTATTTCCCGTTTGCAATTCATCCTGTTCCATTGCAACTGTTTTAGTATACATATTAATACTCGACTTTGTGCTGCAATACGCGCTCCAGCCATAATACGGATTTTCTGCAGCGCCAGACGTAATCGTTACGCCAATAAAACGCACATCTTTTTCCATTGCTTCATGCATAAATGTGTTCATAAGTACCATCGGCGCGATCGTATTGACCTGCACATGGTCTTGAAGAGATTGATTATTAATTGATGTTGCCGGCCCAATGGGTTCTAAGACAGCTGCATTATTTACTAAATAAATTGTGGTTGGGTCTTCTTGAAAAATGTAATTACTTACCTGGCCGATCGTTTGCTCAAGTACATTTAAATTACCGACATCACACGAAAAATGCTGGTATGTAATATTATTTTCTTCCGCATAGGCTGCTAACTTTTTATTGCTATTGCGGGAAATCCCGATCACATTTATTCCTGATTCTATAAATAAATTGGCCACCGCTTCTCCCAGCCCTCTTGAAACACCGGTTATTATCGCATACTTCATCGTTCATCTCCTCATTTCGTTTTTTACGAGTTTAATAGAGTACGGTTAGCTTGCTTTCCCGATCGCTTAACACTCGTTCCCAATCGGTTAGCGCTTTTTCCTGATCGTGCAGGCCCGAACAGAATTGGACCTTTGCCATGCAGTTGACCCCCACTAATCTTTTTTAGTTTCACCTCAAAATCCTGAAGTGGGGGTCTTACCGCCCGTTAAGACGGGATAAAAGGGGAATAAATTACTCTTGAATCGCATCCCAATAATAGGCCAATGTTTCCATTCCTTTTGTAAAACTATCCAGTGGAAAGCTTTCGTTCGGGGAATGCAACCGGTCGTCCGGTGTACCAAAGCCTAATAATACAATAGGAATATTGTATATTGCCTCAATCCATTCAACAACAGGGATGGATCCGCCCATTCGAACGTAGACTGTATCCTTCCCAAACGCCTTTGTATAACTTTTAGCTGCCTTTTTGATCAGTGGATGGTTTGGTTCAACTTTATACGCTTTTGCGGAAAGCTTTTCTTTTTTCACATCAACCGTTACACCTGATGGCGCATGCGTTTTTACATGGGCCGCAAGCAGTTGCTGAATTTTTTCCGGATCCTGTCCCGGCACAAGACGACAGGTGACTTTAGCAGTTGCCGAAGATGGAATAATCGTCTTCGTCCCTTCCCCTTGATAGCCTCCGTAAATGCCGTTTATTTCAAATGTTGGCCGGCCCATTGTATGTTCTTTTGCTGTATAGCCTTTTTCCGAAACGGTCTCACGGACACCTGTTGACGCACGATAGTCCTCGCCTTCTACTTGGTCAATTAATTGCCGCTCCTCATCGGTTAACGGCTCGACATCGTCATAAAAACCGTCTACCGTAATTACTTCATCAGCATTTTTCATGGATGCTAGCAAATGACTCAGCGCCATGATCGGGTTACGTACTGCTCCCCCGTACATTCCGGAATGCAAATCATGATCAGGGCCTGTTACGGTGATTTCAATACCGGTAAACCCTTTTAAGCCATAAAGAATCGTCGGCTGATTTTTGGCAACCATTCCGGAATCAGAAATAACAGCGAAGTCCGCATGAAATTGTTCCTTCTTGTCGTGAAGAACGCTGTAGAGATTCTCACTGCCGATTTCTTCCTCCCCTTCAATGCATACCTTGACATTCATTGGCAGTTTTCCATCGGTTTTCATAAATGCTTCAAAAACGGCAAGGTGCATGAAGACTTGTCCTTTATCGTCACTGGAACCGCGGGCATACAGGCGACCATTTCGAATTTCTGGTTTAAATGGATCGCTTTTCCACTGATCAAGAGGATCAACCGGCTGTACGTCATAATGACCATAGAACAATACAGTTGGTGCATCCGGTCCTGCTTGATTGTATTCGGCATAAATGAGCGGATGACCGCCAGTTTCCTGTTGTTCGATATGTTCAAAACCAATTTCCTGTAAATATGTCGTTAAAAAGTCTGCTGCTGCTTGAATATCTTTTTTATGTATACTGTCCGTGCTAATACTCGGAATCGCTAAAAATTCATTCAGTTTCTCCAGTAGCGATTCTTGATGTTCCTTTAAATAATTAATTACTTGTTCACTCACTACACGTCACCCTCCTTCATTTCATTTAGTTTAGCACATCCATACTTTGCATGGCTAGTTTCATTGGCCCCGCTTTCAGAAACATGGGCAAAAAACAAAAATTGGGACAAGAATACTGTCCCAGTTTTCATGCAAAAACCTGATGCCATTCATCACGATGTTTCAGCATTTCTGAAGCAATTGCTTTTGCCCCATCCAGACTGTGACTTGCTGCCCAGCCGCATTGCACTTCATTACATGCAGGAACTTCCGTTGCCTCCATCACATCATTTAGTGTTTGTTCAAGGGCATTTAACACCATATCATAATCATCATTGTTAAAAATCGATAGATAAAATCCTGTTTGGCATCCCATTGGGCCAATGTCCAATACACTGTCCATATGATTACGAATATCCTCGGCCATTAAATGTTCCAACGAATGCAAGCCAGGCATGTCCATGTGTTCCTTGTTCGGTTGTTTAAAACGAATATCAAATTTATATACTTTATCCCCATTGGCACCTTCTGTCACACCGACTAACCGCACATAAGGAGCTTTGACCTTTGTATGATCAAGATTAAAACTTTCTACATTCATTTTTTCTGCCATGATTTATTCTCCTCTTTTCTTTAGATCATTTAAATAAATGATACCACTTCTACCAAAAAGCATCAAAAAACGAGCATCCCTCATGGAAAGAATGCTCGTTTCTTATCCTATTACCGATTGTTATTTTGTGGGAAAACACGCTCAATCATGTTGCCGATTTGGTCAAACATGCCGCGAACTGGTTTTCCGTTGTTTACATCATCTGCATAGTTGTTTGCTAAGTTCATGAAATCAGGGTTCGTGGAAACATATACATGGTCGATATCATTGTCAACAGATTTAACAATATCTCTTATCTCATGTTTTTTATCCTCTGTTAATTCATGACCATTGTCCGCACGATTATTAGTTACACCATTATTATCATTATTCACGCCATTATTATCGTTGTTACGATTATTCATATTACCATTGTTATTGTTGTTGTTTTCGTCCAATGCAGCCGCAACATAGGCGTTGTTTTTTGTTGTTAACACATAGGCATGATCAATCCCAGCGACTTTGTCAGTTATTTTATCTGCCGCTTCCTTTGAAATGTCATAGCGGTCATTATTATTGTTATTATTGTTGTTGTTCAAATTTCCACGATCACGATCACCATTTTGGGCATTTCTTAACGTTTGACCACCATTTTCATCGTTTGCATCATTATTGTATCTAGTGTGTTCGACACCATTGTCATCTGCGTTATTCCCGTTGTTATCATTAGCTCCATTGTTTCCATTTCCACATGCTGCTAGTAAAAACATTGCTGCAAATACAACACAAAAAAGTTTAAATTTCATTTGCTGATCCTCCTTATATATTTGCCATTAGTATGTATCAGTATAAAAAGATTATGCGAATCCTGTTTTTGGCAATAACACCAATTTTATAGCAGACAATATAAATATAAAGTGGAGAAACTACAAATAACCCTTTAATTTAAAAGGAGGGCAAATGATGGACATACCGGATTATGACAAAGCATTGTATTATTCATTATGGGGACAGTGGGACGATTTATTAGTGTTAATGGTACGGACGCAGGATGACATGCTTTCGAAAAAAATCCAACACTTTTTGCATGCCTACAACTATTCCCTTGACCAGACCAAAATTCTCGAACTGCACGATGAGCTACTTTATTATATTGATCACGCCATGAAACACACCCCAGCCGCCGCAATGGAGGTTTAAATATGAAAGGGAATGCGCCACTGGTGCATTCCCTTCAATTTTCATCTATGTCAAATTATTCCAAATTTATTGTCCATATGGTAAAACTAAACAACTGGTTGAATCATGTTGTATGGTAAAAAGAATGGATAATAGCCTTTTCATTTTTGTTTAGTTTTCCTTTTTCATTCCTTACACTTTCCGAATCCTCTTCCATTTTTTTAGCCATTACTTCATTCATGGCTTTATCCTGTTCCTTGGCAGTTTGTCTAACTTTTTTGGGAACGAGAAAGGTAGTGACCTGCCAATCATGATGCTGATCATTTAGATAACTTTTCAATGTATCAAGCACAGAAATATGGCGACTTTTTACATAATTGACCCCAACGATAACATTTTTTCCCTGTGTCGTCAGACCTGATTGTTCACTTTTAGCAATTAACCGTGAAATCATTTGGTCCAATGGTTTTCGTTTATAATTAGACAGCGTCTCCAGCACGATACTTGCTTGATCATTTAACGGCTTCATTGACCGGACATGCAACCGGTCGTCAATTTCTAATTCGATACTGGGATTCAAATCGACATTAATATAGGCATATGTTTTATTATGACCAGTCAATACATACAGTGGAAGTGCAAATAACAACATAAAACATCCCATAGCAAGCAATCGAGCAGAATTCCTTAATGGTTGACCAGGATAAAAAAAGAAAAAATAGCGTTTCGCACCTTCCAATCGTTCAAAGGGAATCTCCGAACCAATGCCTGCCGTATCTCCGACTGGTTTCGCTTTTAAAAACATACCACTCTGTGTCATTACAATAGTGTGTTGCCGGTGTTTCTCAACTACAATCCCTTTGTTCACTAACCCACCTCCTTCAGGTAATCCTTTAGATAAATAAAATCATGATTAAGAACAATAAAAATGGCTAAAATGTACTTTCTGTTTCGTTCCAGCGTTTTTTTACTGACATTTACTTTTTTGACAAGTGCTTTGATAGGAAGCTTTTTCTTTCGTTCGACAAACGCTTTTAATTCTTGATCGGCAAATAAAATGCGTGCCGTATGAATAGCAGAATCCCGTGCATCTCGATGTTTGGGAGAAACTTCGGTTAATTCGGTCAGCGATAATTTATACGCTTTTAATAATTCCTTGAACTCAGCAATTTCTTCTTGTCGATGCCAAGCATCCTGTTCTTGCTGATACATTTCTCTTACTGCCACAATTTCATTTGGATTCTCCATTTGTTCATCATCATAGCTTTCATCAAGGGAAGCCGTTAGCGGGAATTTTTGAATATAACGTATATAATCAATTACTTTTCGCTTGACAACCAGTTTTGCGAAAGAAAGAAACGAACTTCCTCGTGCAGCAGAATACGTCATCATCGCCTCATTGAACGCCGCTAAACCTACACTAAATTCATCATCTCGTTTCGGATCAATATACCGTCTGCAAACCTCTGAAACACTTTTCGCAATAAACGGCTGATAGGTTTTCAATAAATAGTTCTGCGCTTGTCGATCACCTGATTGGATGGAGGCAACCATTTCTTCCAATGGTTTACTCTTCCTGCCGTGTTTTGGAGACAGAGCCCCATCACCTTCAGCCATTATATAGTACGATTGATTTATAATATTTTTGGGTGTATTTTTAAGGGTTTTATTATTTTTCATGATCTATTCACCATCTTTAGTTTGTTATCTTACAATAGTATTTTAGCTTACTCATCATTTAGAAAGACTTTCAGCATCGACATGATTCGTCAACATCTTAATCCTATCGTATGTAGACAAACGTTGCTATCTCAAAATATTTACAGTTCGTTTAAATATTGATTGCAATGGTCGGTCGATTAACTTCGCGTCCAACTCGACAAACTTTCAATCAGCGAATCATCTCCTTATACCGGTCTATTGGAATCATCAGGCCAACCCTCTTGTATGTATCTTGTTCCATTGTCGCAAATATCACGCCAATTACTTCACCCTGCTCATTGATCACCGGACTGCCACTGTTGCCGCGATATACAGGTGCGTCTATCATGATGACCTCTTTTTCCCAATTGGGCAAGGAAGTGGGGCCAATGATCGTCCCTTCATTGGCGATTCCGTGGAAACGAAGCGGGTTTCCAATAAAATATATCGGATCCTCTTTTCTGAAGCTTGGCTGCTTGGCGATCGCCAATGATGGAAAAGCAGTTGACGATCCTTTCACCTTAACCACTGCTAAATCAACTGCCGGATCCCGTTGAACGACTGAACCCTCAAACAACCCTTCATCCGGAAAAGCGACAGTTACTGTATCATTTTCTTTTACGACATGTTCGTTCGTGATAATGGTACCATCCGCGGCAATGGAAAAGCCGGTTCCTTTACTTTCTCCAGTTTCAATGGTGACGACAGACTTTTTATAGGTGCGAATATCATCCTGTACCGACAATTTTGCCGAGGCAGTAAGAAATTTTATAGCTGGCAGCGAAAGTGTTTTCGGGAGGAGTGCCACCATGTTTAACAGCATTACAAGCACAATAACCCAAAATGCCCACCTGCGAAATGGGCGTTTTGGGTTTCGTTCGGATTGTTGTTCTTTTTGGAGGGCTTTCGCTTGCTCCTCTTTCACAAGCTCAATGAATGTGTCATCATCCAAATCTTCATATAAATCCTCATCGAGTCGATCAGACTTATCAGGTCGCTTTCTCATCATATACACCTCAGATTAGACAGCTTCTCGTGTTCTTCCCTGCTGCATTTGATACATTTGATGATACAAGCCTTTTTGTTGGATCAATGTGTCATGATTTCCCTGTTCCACTATTCTACCATGCTCTAGCACAAAAATCATATCCGCTTGCTGAATCGTTGACAAGCGATGGGCAATCACTAAAGTGGTCCGCCCTTTTTTTAGTACTTCCAATGCTTGCTGGATCATGTTTTCTGTTTCCGTATCAATATTTGCCGTTGCTTCGTCAAGGATTAATATCGCTGGGTCAAACGCTAACGCACGAGCAAAAGACAATAATTGGCGCTGACCTAAGGAAAATGTTGTTCCACCCTCTGTAACCTTTTCATCATACTGGTTTGGCAGTTTTTCAATAAAGCGATCGGCACCAACGGCCTTCAACGCGGCTATCGCCATTTCCCGGGTAATAACCGGATCATTCATGGTCACGTTGGAAATGATCGTGCCCGAGAACAAAAATGGATCCTGCAAAACGATTCCCATATGGCTGCGCACTTGCTGCCGTGACCAATCCTTAATCGATTGTCCGTCAATCGTTATCGTCCCTTGCTGTGGGTCATAAAAGCGAAACAGCAAATTCATAATTGAGCTTTTGCCTGATCCGGTATGACCTACAAAAGCGGCTGTCTGACCGGATTTTACTGAAAATGACATATCATGAAGGACGTATTCTTTGCCGTCATAGGCAAATGATATTTGATCAAAATCAATGGTTCCCCGATATTTTGCAATGCTGTTTGCCTCAACATCCTCACCATCATGATCCATTAATTCGAATACCCGGTTTCCCGCCACCCTTGCCTGCTCAATCAACGGCAACTGATTAACGATATCTTCCATCGGTTCAAATAAACGATTGAGATAATCGACAAAAGCGTAAAGAACGCCGATGGAAATGATACTTGACATCTCCAAAGAAGAAGAGCCGAAATACCAGATAAACCCGACAAAGGCCAAGTTACGAAAAACCGTGACCAAATTATAAGACGTTAAGGCACTAAGCTTCACGAGTTTGCGCTGATACGTGAAATTACGCTCATTTAACTCCTCGAATTCTGCTTTGGTTTGCTTTTCACGGCGAAATGCCTGAATTATCGGCATCCCTTGAATCGATTCGTTGATATGTCCATTAATTGCGCTAACCGTAGAACGAATCACTTTGTTATATTTCGTGCCAAAGTGTTTATAAACCTTCATCCAGCCCAATATTAACGGGATAATCAGCAAACTAAATGCGGCCAGTTTTGCATCGAGGATAAATAATGCAATAAAAATCCCTGCCATGTAAATCATACTGGTTACGACAATCGACAGTACCCGCTCATACAAATCGCGAATCGCTTCGGTATCATTCGTAATCCGGGCCACAATTTTTCCCGCTGGCTGATCCACATAGTAATCAATGGGGAGCCGCTGTGTATGGGCAAATACATCATTGCGCATTTTTTTCACAATTTGATTGGATGACTTCTGCAATAAGAAGGTTTGGAAAAACTGGAAAAACGCTGCGATAATCAGCAAAGCCACATAAAGTCCCAACAAAAATAAAATCGGACCCTGTTCCGGTTTGAAAAACTGATACATCTCCGACATCGTCAGTTTTTTCACTTCTACAGATTGAACATCGTTTCCCTGTTTAATCGTCATCTTATTTCCTTTTACATTAAGCTCGCCTGATAATGGAACATCATCATCCACAAAATAGTAACTGTGTCCTGCCTGTAAAATTGTCGTCGTGTCACCCGTTTGTTCCTGTTCCATGACGCGATCAGTGCGTTTATAATTTGTACCATCAAACCTAACCGTATATTTATCCGGCATGCCATCTGTCTGAACCCAATTACCTTCGACACCAAGAATGTGCTCATCAATGACCTTTTTAGCAATGAACGGGCCAGCAAGCTCCATTCCTACGGCAATAATCAGGCAAACTAAACCAATAACAATGCTTCTTTTAAATTGCAAGGCATATCCAACTAAGCGTTTTTCAGTTGTTTGTTTGGTTTGTTTCATTCGGAGATCCCCTCCTTATCCTCTAGCTGCTGCAGCTGATATTGCTGCCTATACCAGCCTTCATGTTTCATTAACTCCTCATGGGTACCTTCTTCAACCACTTTCCCTTCATCAAGTACGATAATGTGATCGGCATGGGTGACGGCCGATAACCGATGGGCTGCAATAAAAGTTGTTTTCGCCATACGTTCTTTCCGTAAATGCTCGATTATCTTGGATTCCGTTTTTCCGTCGACCGCTGACAGGGAATCATCAAGGATCAGGATTTCCGGATCCTTAATAAACGCCCGCGCCAAAGCCACACGCTGCTTTTGCCCACCTGACAAGGTTACACCGCTTTCGCCAACTTGGGTGTCCAAACCTTGTGGCAGCTGTTTAATATCATCGAGAAAATAAGCTAAATCCAAGACGCGATAGATTTCCCGGTCAGTCGCCTCTGGTGCACCAAATTGGATATTCTCCCGAATCGTTTTGGAAAACATAATTTGATCCTGAGGCACATAGCCGATCCAGTCGCGAATTTGCCCAAGACTTATCTCAGAAAGATCTACTCCAGATATCTTGACACTGCCTTGGACACCTGAATATTGTCGAAGCATTAACTTAAATAGTGTCGTCTTTCCAGCACCCGTTTTTCCAACAATTCCAATCGTGTTCCCACGTTTAACGTCTAGATTAATATTGCTCAACTGATTTGTCTTTGTCTTTGGATAAACAAACCCGACGTTGGAAAACGAGATGCGATCCACTCTTTCCACATGGACTGGATAGTCACTTTCCTTTACATCAGCTTGATAATCCAGTGTTTCCTGGACACGATCAAGCGATGCATTTCCCCGCTGCAGGATGTTTATTAGTTCGCCAACTGCAAACATTGGCCAAATTAACATACCCAGATAGACGTTAAATGTTACTAAATCTCCAAGAGTAATCCCGCTTTGAAACACCAGTAATGCTCCATAGCCGATTCCAATCGTATAGGATAACCCGACAAGGATTTTCATCGTTGGTTCAAACAATGCATCAATCTTAACTACTTCGATATTCTTTTCATATACATCTTCGGTCATTGCCTGAAATCGCTTTTCTTCTTGTTTCTCCTGGACAAACGCCCGAATTACCCGAACCCCACGAACCGATTCCAATACATCATTATTCATGTCGCCAAACGCGGCTTGTGCTTTCATAAATCGAGCGTGAATTGCTGCACCATACTTATTCATTACAATGGCCATAATCGGTAACGGGATTAGGGCTGCAAGTGTCAGTTTCCAGCTTATTGTAAACCCCATCATGCCGATAATCATCAACATGAACGTACTGGAATCCACCAGGGTAAGCACCCCGAAACCAGCTGTCAGCTGAATGGCTCGTAAATCATTGGTGGCCCGGGCCATTAAATCCCCAGTCCGATACTTACCAAAAAAAGATGGCGTCATCGCTAAAAAATGATCCATTAACTTACTCCTGGTCCAGCGCTCCAAAATAGCTGCCCCGCTAAACAATGTATAATCCCATAAAAATGAGATGGTATAATGAATAACAATTAATAATAGAAAACCTGCTATAACCATGGTTAATAATTTGCTTGTCAGCGTCTCAAACTGAATGTGATCAATCGCAAACCCAACGATTTTGGGCGGGATTAAACCAATTGCACTAGCAAGAATTAACATCGTGACTGCAACCACGTACCGTTTCCAGTAATACGTAAAAAACCAATTTAATTTCTTAAAAATTTGAAACATCCTGTTCACCTGCTCTGTCTGTAAAATCCAATACATACTCTAATTCTTCATCTAAACTTACATTGGATCCATCTCCCATTTTTGTGTTTTTGCTAAAAAACTGTTTTCTAATTAGATGGAAACTGCGACGTAAAATGAGATGGCGATTAAATTGCCACTACGGAAAAACACTACGCTTTTTAGCGGGCGGCTGGAG